>JAYUYY010000588.1:0-4768 GCA_043752225.1 Sandaracinaceae bacterium
TTCCATCCAACGGTACTGCTCGCGCGACGAAACCGGATCGACGTGCAGATACCCGGGGTCGGCCGAGACGCGCGCGTGCATCCCCGCATCCGCGACACCATCGACGATGCGAATCACGTCCCCGCTCGTGAGGTTCAGAAAGCTGTGGACCTCGGGCGCGTTGTTTTCGAACGCGTCCTCGAGCGCTTCCCATGCAACCGCCACGTCACGCGTCGGTCCAGTGCTGATGGTGTCAGAGCTCATGGTGAGAAGCCGTATCCCTATCGTGGTGCAAACGCTTGCCCGCTGGCACGCTGCACCGCGTTATGCCAGGTCCGAAGCTGCGAAGCGCGCTGCGCCTCCGATACCATGGGCGTAAAGGTCTTCTCGATCGTATGCGCCTTCGCCACGGCCGGAAGGCCATCGAACACGCCGACCGCGAGCCCAGCGAGATACGCCGCGCCGAGCGCCGTCGTTTCCACGCATTGAGGACGATCGATCACGGTGTTCAAGATGTCCGCCTGCATTTGCATCAGCAAGTCGTTGTTCGAGGCGCCGCCATCGACGCGCAAGCGGCCGACCGGGCTACCCGCATCTTGCGCCATCGCGCCCACTAGATCGGCGATTTGAAACGCGATGCCCTCGAGCGTCGCGCGCGCGATATGCGCGGCCGAGCTGCCCCGAGTCAGGCCCGTGATGGTGCCGCGCGCTTCTGGATCCCAGTACGGCGCGCCAAGCCCGGTGAGCGCCGGGACGAACACGACGCCTTCGCTCGACGCGACCTTGCGTGCAAGTGTCTCAACCTCGCTCGCGTTGCGAATAATCCCGAGCTGATCGCGCAACCACTGGACCGCGCTGCCCGCGACGAACGAGCTGCCTTCGAGCGCGTAGGTCGTTTGGCCGCCGATCCGCCACGCGATCGTCGTCAGCAAACCGTGCTTCGACGGCACCGCGCGCTCGCCGGTGTTCATCAACAGGAACGCGCCTGTGCCGTACGTGCACTTCGCGTCGCCCACGTTGAAACACGTCTGGCCGAACAGCGCGGCTTGTTGATCGCCCGCGATGCCCGCGATCGGAATCCCGTCGGGCAGCACCGACAAGCCCCGCGTGTGCCCGTACACCTCGGAGCTGCTGCGGACTTGCGGCAACACGGCCGGCGGGATGCGCAGGATCGAAAGCATCCCCGGGTCCCAGTGCTGCGCGTGAATGTCATAGAGCAACGTGCGCGACGCGTTGGTCACGTCGGTGATGTGCAGCGCACCCGCTGACAAACGCGCTGCGACCAAGCTGTCGATCGTCCCGAACGCCAGCTCGCTCTTTTCCGCGCGGGCACGCGCGCCAGGCACGTGATCGAGCAACCACTCGAGCTTGGTGCCGGAGAAGTACGGATCGAGCACCAGCCCGGTTCGCGCGCGCACCGAAGCTTCGAGCCCTTGCGAGCGCAGCTCCGCGCAGCGCTTCGCGGTCCGGCGATCCTGCCAAACGATCGCGCGGTGCACGGCTCGACCGCTCGCGCGATCCCACAGCACGGTGGTCTCGCGTTGGTTGGTGATCCCGATGCCCGCGCAGTCTTCACCGCGCACGCCGGCGTTCTCGAGCGCCTCGTGCACGGAGTCGGTGATGCTCGTCCAGATCTCCTCGACCTCGTGCTCCACGAGGCCGGGCTCGGGGAAGTGCTGCGCGAACTCGCGCGTCGCGCGGCCGAGCACTTGTCCCAGCGAAGAGAGCACGACCGCAGTCGAGCCCGTCGTCCCCTGATCAATGGCCAAGAGGAAGCGCGCCATAAGCGATTTCAACGCTACTGCAAGCGGTCCGAAAGTGTAAAGCGGAGGATCACGATGCGCCCTCAGGTGGGAGGCGTTCGGGTGGGCCGGACGTCAGCAGCTCGCGGACCTTGATCAACGGAGCGCCGAGGGTCTCTGCCACGCTTGCTTCGAGCTCGACGAGCACGCTTGGGTCGGCACCCGCGGCCCGCGCCTCTTCGAGGCAAACAGCCGCAGCCACCCAACGATCACGCGCGATGAAGCAGCGCGCCAGGTCGGGCAAAATCGACGCTTTGCTAGCGCCGAGAGCCAGCGCCCGCCGCAAAAGGCCGATGCCTTCGCCCGGTCGATCGGTCTCGACGCGTACCCGCCCCAGCGTGCCAAACAGCACCGCTGCAGCCGGCAGCTCTTGGCCGAACTGGATACCTAAGCGCAGCACGTCCTCGGCCCAGTCGAGCTGGCGCGTACGCAAGTACGCCTCGCCTAGAGCCCCAAGCGCCCGCACCAGCTTGCTTCGTTCCGCGGCCCCGAGCGCTTGGCCCTGTGGCGTACGCAAGAACATCGAGAGCGGTCCCGGCCAAGCGCCGAGCAACGCGATCGTCTCGTGAAACTCGCCCCGCGCGTTCGCGACCTCGGCCTGCGGGATCTTCTTGAAGTCGATCGAGAACGGCTGGTTCGGGCGTGCGCGCGTCAGCTCCGAGCGGATCGCGTTGTGCAGCACGTCGCGTAGACCCGAGACGCTGATCGACTCGCTCGTACCGCTCAGGTCGATCCGGATCATCGGCTCGCGGCCGAGCTCGAGCGCTTCGACGTGAATCCCGAACAGCGCGGCGAGCAACAAGTAGCGGCGGCCGATGAACGCGCGCAGATCCTCGGCGTTCGGATTTTGGGGCAGCTCCTTGATCGGCTCGCTCGAAGCCAGCAAGGCCGAGCCGAGGCGCTCGCGAAAATCAGCCAGCGTCAGGCGCTCGTTTTGGTCGGAGTCCCCAACCAGGAAGTCGACGAGCGAGGTATGTGGCGCCTGCGGGTCGTACGCGACGGAGGAAATGCGCACGCCCGTGATGAACGAAAAGCCGACGAAGCGCCGCCCCATCACGCTGCACAGCTGATCGAACTCCGGGACGTCGCCGCCAAGCTCCTCGAGCCAGCCGTCGGCGCGGACATCGCTGAGATCAATGACGTTTTGCGTAGCGTCCTGCACGGTCGAAATCGGGCGCCGCGGCGCGAGCTGAGGTTCCGCCATCATACAGAGGTCGGCACATCCGCGTGCGACTGATGCTGAAAGAATGCCGCCTTGGCGTGCGCGCTCACCTCGAGCGCGCCCCGACAGTCGTAGAGCCGGTGCACCGCCAGCTGACTAAACCGCTTGAACGCCCATGCGTTCGCGATACCAGTTGATGGTGCGTAGGAGTCCTACATCGAGGTCGATCTGCGCGCGAAAGCCCAGCCTGCCCTCGGCCTTCTTGATGTCCGGCACGCGCAGCTCCACGTCTGCGAAGTCCCACTTCTCGAAGCGGATCTCCGAATCGCTCTGCGCGGCGGCCAGGATCATCTTCGCGAGATGAAAGATGGTCACCGTGCTGCGCGGGTTGCCGATGTTGAACGATTCGCCGATCGCTTCATCGCGCGACAAGCACAGCAAGATGCCGTCGACGATGTCGTCGATGTAGCACCACGATCGGATCTGATCGCCGGCGTTGTGAATGATCAGCGGCTCGCCTTTCAGCGCGCGCACCGTGAATGCGTGCACGGCGCCCTCGCCGACTTGGCCCGGTCCATACACGTTGAACGGTCGGATCGAGCAGGTCGGCAAGCCGTACTGCCGGAAGTAGTTGTGCGCGAGGTGCTCGGTCGCGAGCTTCGAAACGGCGTACGTCCAGCGCGCTTCACCGACTGCGCCGAGACTCGTGACGTCGGCTTCCCGCACACGAAACGCGTACGTGCCGAAGACTTCGCTGGTCGAAAAGTCGATGAAGCGCTTCACGCCGCCCACGGCATGCGCGGCGCGCAGCGCGTTGAGCGTGCCCTCGATGCTCACTTCCATCGTGAGCACGGGGTTCTTCACGACCGTATCGACACCGGCGATCGACGCCATATGCACGAAGTAATCGACGCCCTCGGTCGCGGCCCGCAACGCCGCGGCGTCGCGCACGTCGCCTTTGATCAGCTCGATGTTCGGATGCTTGTCGAGGCCCGCCTCCGCGAGCGCGTTGCGCCGCAGGATGTCGAAGACGCGAATGCGATTGTTGGGCGCGAGCTGCCGGCACAGCGCGGTGCCGATGAAGCCTGCACCGCCGGTGATGAGCACAGTGCTGTTGCGGATCGAGGACGTGTCCATGCGGGATATTCGATGACGCTCGCGAGGGTTGGGTGCGAGCGAGGCGCCCGATCGTGCCATGAAAGCGCGCGCGCGGGACAAACTCTGCGCGGTTCGCGGCGATCGCGAGTGAGCTACTCCTTTACAGTCTGGTACGCGAGGTGAAAGATCCGAGGCTGGGATGTCCTTGTGAGCACTTCCGAGCATCCAAGCCCAATCGAGAGCGCCGAGGACAGGCTGATCCTCTGGCAACGCGCAACTCCGCGCGGCGAGCAGAGCGAGAGCACCTTGGCGTTTTGTCGCAAGGTGCGCACACGCATGGAGGTCGCGGGCGGCGAGCTGCTCGCCACCTCGGGCGGCGCAGTCGGCGCGAGCTTCGATGCGATGGAGCTGCCCGATGTGATCGAGCTCGCGCTCGGCATCGCGACCGACGCCGCGGACGAGGTCGATTCGCTCGAGGTCGCATGCGGCATCGCGTACGGGCCGGTTCAGCTCGGCCCCGCCGTGCGCACCGTACAGGGCGCGGTCGTTCCCCGAGCTGCACACGGTGCCGCAGTCGATCGCGCGCAGCTGCTCGCGCACCGCGCTGAATCGGGCGAGACGCTGCTCGACGAAGCGGCGGCGCAACAAGCCGAGCCCGCGTACTTGTTTCTGCGCGAGCTGCGCGCGGGCAGCTCGGTCGGTCGCGTGATCGATCCGGTCTTCGACA
>JAYUYY010000589.1:0-4760 GCA_043752225.1 Sandaracinaceae bacterium
TGTCGGTTCCGCGAAAACACCTGCAGCGCAGGTCCGTGCATGAGCGATTGCAGCGGTCGCGACTGTGGCTCCGATAACTGCGGTGGGACTTGCGGTGCAAACGGCGGCGCCTGTGCGGCCGGGCAGGCTTGCTCCAGCGCGGGGCAATGCGCGTGCGCGCAGAGCTGCGAAGGCAAGGCGTGTGGCGACGATGGCTGCGGCGGCTCGTGCGGCAGCTGCGCGGACGGCCTCTCCTGCGGTGCCGACGGCCAATGCGGCTGCACCGCCGATTGCACGGGCCGCGACTGCGGCAGCGATGGCTGCGGCGGCAGCTGCGGTGAGTGCAGCAATGGTTTTTCGTGCAGCGCCGACAGCTGCGTCGCGCAGTGTGTGCCTAGCTGTTCGGGCAAGAGCTGCGGTGACGACGGGTGCAGTGGCAGCTGCGGCGGCTGTGGCAGCGGCGAGTCCTGCGATGCAGGCACGTGCGTCTCGACACCGGTCACCTTCGACGACGTGTTCGCGATCTTTCAGAGCAAGGGTTGCGCGGACACCGGCTGTCACAGCAGCGCTCGCGCAGCCGAGAGCCTCGACTTGTCCACGGCCGCGCGCTCACAGAGCGAGCTGATCGGTGTCGCGTCCAAGCAATGCACGACCAGGATGCGAGTGCTTCCGGGGGACCCCACACAGAGCTACCTGATCAACAAGCTCACCGGGGTCGGGATGTGCTCCGGCAGTCAGATGCCCAAGGGCGGCTCGGCGCTGACCAATACCCAGCTCGAAACCGTTCGCACTTGGATCAGCGGACTTTGATCGGCGGGTCGGGCACTCTCTCGCCCATGCGCGCACTCGCGGTCGTCGACGGAAACATTGCGTGGGTGGAGCGTGCGATGCCGGAGCCGCAGGCGGGCGAAGCGCTCGTGCGCGTCGCGATGGCCGGCATCTGCAACACCGACCTCGAGATCGCGCGCGGCTACATGGGCTTCACCGGCGTGCTCGGCCACGAGCTGTGCGGCGTCGTCGAGCGCTGTGCGGATGCGCGCTGGATCGGGCGGCGCGTCGCCGGAGAGATCAACCTCGGCTGCATGCAGTGCGACATGTGCCAGCGCAAGCTCGAGCGGCATTGCCCGCATCGCAGCGTGCTGGGCATCCTCGGCAAGGACGGATGCTTTGCGACGCACGTCACGTTGCCGCTCGCGAACCTGCATCGATTGCCCGACTACCTCCCCGATGAGATCGCGTGCTTCATCGAGCCAACTGCAGCAGCATTCGAGATCGTCGAGCAGATCCAAGTACGCTCGCGCGACGCAGTCGCCGTGATCGGCGACGGCAAGCTCGGCCTCTTGGTCGCGCAAGTCCTCGCGAGCACCGGAGCGCCCGTCACCGTGATCGGCAAGCATGAGCACAAGCTGGCGATCGCGCGCCAGGGCGGCGCAGCCACCGCGCTCGCGAATGGTGATGGCATTCCAAGCTCGCTCGCGCGCAAGTCCTTCGATGTCGTCGTCGAGGCGACCGGCTCGCCACACGGCATGAAGCAAGCGATCGAGCTGACTCGACCGCTCGGAACGATCGTGCTCAAGAGCACCTACCACGGGCCGCTCACGCTCGACGCTGCGTCCTTGGTGATCGACGAGCTGCGCATCGTCGGCTCGCGCTGCGGTCCATTCGAGCCTGCGATCGCCGCGCTCGCGAGCGGCGATGTAAATCCGCGCGCGATGATCTCGCAGATCGTACCGTTCGAGCAGGCTCCGCAAGGCTTCGCGTACGCCGGTGAAGGCGCGACGCTGAAGGTGCTGCTCGACATGCGTGCGTGAAACGTTTGAAGACAGCAGGGGTGCCATGGGACCGCTCACAGGGATTCGCATCGTAGAGATCGCAAGCATCGGCCCCGGCCCGTTCGCGGGCATGATGCTCGCGGACATGGGCGCGGAAGTGCTCCGCATCGATCGCGCACCCAAGGCTGGCGGTGCGAGCTCGAAGCCATCGTTCGATTTGCTCGCGCGCGGACGGCCGAATGTCGGCGTCGATCTGAAACATCCGCACGGTGTAGCAACCGTGCTCAAGCTGATCGAGCGCGCGGACGCGCTAATCGAAGGCTTTCGCCCGGGGGTGATGGAGCGGCTCGGCTTGGGTCCCGATGCGTGCCTCGCGCGGAATCCAAAGCTCGTCTACGGGCGTATGACCGGTTATGGCCAGGAGGGCCCGCTCGCGCAGATCGCGGGCCACGACATCGACTACATCGCGCTGAGCGGCGCGCTGCACGCGATCCGTCGTACCGGCGGTGCGCCGATGCCGCCGCTCAATCTGGTCGGTGACTTCGGCGGCGGCGGGATGCTGCTCGCGTTCGGCATCGCGTGCGCGTTGCTCGAGGCCAAGAGCTCCGGCCGCGGTCAGGTGATCGACGCCGCGATGTGCGACGGCTCGTCGCTCTTGATGATGATGTTTCACGGCATGGCGGCGCAGGGCTTTCACAAGGCCGATCAGCCGGGCAGCAACTTGCTCGACAGCGGCGCGCATTTCTACGAGGTCTACGAGACCGCGGACGGTAAACACTTGGCGGTCGGCGCGATCGAGCCGCAGTTCTACGCCGAGCTTTTGCAGAAGCTCGAGATCGATCCGAGCACGCTGCCACGCCAAATGGATCGCGCGCATTGGCCAACGCTCAAAGAGCGCTTCGCGAGCGTGATCAAGCAGCGCACGCAAGCCGATTGGTGCGCGCGCTTCGAAGGCAGCGATGCGTGCGTTGCACCGGTGCTCTCGATGGACGAAGCCAAGCGCCATCCGCACAACGTGGCGCGCAACGCGTTCGTTGAGCTTGGGGGAGTCGCGCAGCCAGCACCGGCGCCGCGCTTCAGCCGCACCAAGCCAGAGGTGACGACGCCACCTTCGCAGCCCGGAGCGGACACCGACGCAGCGCTGCGAGCTTGGGGCTTTTCGGAGCAAGAGCTGCGCGCGCTGCGCGAGCAAGGAGCGATCGCATGACGGGCCTCACCGTCACTTCACTGCACGTCTATCCGATCAAGTCGTGTCGCGCGGTCGACCTCAAGGCGGTCCGCTTCGACGCGCTAGGGCCGCTCTACGATCGGCGCTTGATGGTCGTGGACGCGACGACCTCGCGCTATCTCACGCAGCGCGAGCTGCCGCGCTTGACGCTGATCACGCCGCAGCTCGGACCGACTGCGCTGCAGGTCTCGGCGCCGCAGATGCCGACGCTGAAGGTCTCACTGACTAGCGAGCGCACCGAGCGCCGCGAGATCACGGTCTGGCGCTTCACCGGCCCGGCCGAGGATCTCGGCGAGCACGCGGCCGATTGGATCAGCACCGTGGTCGAGCGCGCGTGCCGCCTGGTGCGCTTTGCTCCGGACGTCGTGCGCGAGGTGAACCCGAGCTACGCCGGCCCGGGTGTGTTCACGTCGTTCACCGATGGCTATCCGGTATTGCTCACGACTCAGGGCTCGCTCGATGACTTGAACGCGCGCTTGACCGACAAGGTCCCGATGAGCCGCTTTCGCCCGAACCTCGTGATCGCTGGCGCCGAGCCGTTCGCGGAGGATCGCTGGAAGCGCCTGCGCGTCGGCGAGGTCGAGCTCGACATCGTGAAGCCGTGCGCGCGCTGCGTGATCACCACCGTCGATCAGCTCACGGCCAAGACCAGCAAGGAGCCGCTGGCCACGCTCGCGACCTACAGGGCTCGCGACGGTGAAGTTTTCTTCGGACAGAATTGCGTCCATCGCAGCCTCGCTTCGATCCGCATCGGCGATCCGGTCGAAGTGCTCGAGCAGAGCTGATCCAGCGCGAGCCGGACCTTTTCGCGGGTGCGCTCCCAATCTTGGTCCACGCGACCTGGGACAGGCGGAGAGCGACGAATGCACGACGTGCGGGTCGCAGCGGCCACGCGATCGTCACCGTCGCGTACGTCTGCGCACACATTCTCACCACGCAGGACCGCGTGCGCTCAGGGTAGGATCCGCGGGGCTATGAGCAGTACCTCCCGCGCCGGACTGCCGGATGGCAACGCGCTAGGGACCACCCGTTTCGAGATCGAACGCCAGCTCGGCGAGGGCAGCATGGGCGCGGTCTATCTCGCGCTCGATCGCGAGCGGCAAGCGCGCGTCGCGCTCAAGACGCTGCGCCGCGTTGACCCGTCCGGCATCTATCGCTTCAAGCGCGAGTTCCGCGCGCTCGCCGACGTGAGCCACCCCAACCTCGTGCAGTTCTACGAGCTCTTCAGCGCCGGCCGCGAGTGGTTCTTCACGATGGAATTCGTCGAGGGCAACGATCTGCTCACGTATCTGCTCGGCACCGCGCGCAAGTCGCACGAGACCGCGCACGGCGTGCGGCGCACGCGCCAAGGCGGCGTAGGTCCGCGCGCGCGCGGCATCGAGGTGCTGTTCCCCACCCCGCTCGAAGATCCAGAGCGCGTGCGCGACGTGCTGCGCCAGGTGACCGAAGGCCTGCTCGCGGTGCACGCGGCCGGCAAGCTGCACCGCGACCTGAAGCCCGACAACGTGCTGGTCACGAGCGAGGGTCGCGCGGTGGTGCTCGACTTCGGGATCGCGTTCGAGCTGCATCAAGACTCGCACGGCACGATGGAAGCGGGCGTGATGGGCACGCCGGCGTACATGGCGCCGGAGCAAGCCGGCGGCGAAACGGTCACGCCGAAGACCGACTTCTATGCGCTCGGCGCGATGCTCTACGAAGCCCTCACTGGCCAAGTGCCGTTTGATGGCTTGTACATGGATGTGCTGCGCCGGAAGCAGCGCGTCGACCCGCCGCCGCCGTCG
>JAYUYY010000590.1:0-4753 GCA_043752225.1 Sandaracinaceae bacterium
GTAGCGCGTCACGAGCTTGACGTGCGCGTCGATCGAGAGGCTCTGCGCGCGATCGCGCAAGCGCTTGATGAAGCTCGCCTCGCCCTGTCCTGCGATCAGCAACAACGCCTTTGGATGGCGTGCGATCACGCGCGGCATGGCATCGAGCAGGTCTTCGATGCCTTTGTACGGCCGCAAGATGCCGGTGCTCAGCACGACCTGCGCATCCATCGGCAGCTCGAGCGCGCGGCGGGCAACAGCGCGCTCTACCCACGGTAGGTCGTGGAACATCGGGCCGTGCGGCACGAGATCGATCTTGTCGCGCTCGAGGTCGAGCTCGCGGATCAAGCGCGCGCGCTCGTACTCGGTGTGCACGATCAGGCGATCCATGGTCGCGTACGCGAGCTGGTAGCGCGCCTTCTGCTTTGCACCCTTGCGAGTGCTGTCGTGTGGGAGCGCGTTGTGCACGGTGTAGACGACGCGCGCGCCGAGCTTGCGGATGCGCTCGACACAGCGGAGCTCGATGTCGGTCTGCTCGAGCAGCGGCAACCACTGGATGTGCACGATCTCCGGGCGCTCTCTCGCGACGTCGGCGATCAGCTTCGCCCAGTTGAAGGCGTACTCGCCGAGCGAGAGGCCGCGGCGCAGCGTCTTGCTGGGCACGCCGAGCTTGGCGACGCTATCGAGCAAGCCCCTGGCGCGGCGTACGCGCGTGCCGTCGAAGTAGCCCGGCTCGTATGCGAACGAGGTTGCGTACAGCGTCGTGGGCACCCGTGCGTCGAGCGCTTCCGCGAGGTAGCGGTCGTAGAACGGCGCGAGCGCGAGCAGATCAACAAGGAAGACTTTGCGCAGCTCCGTCATGTCTCCATGCTCGCACGCGCGGATGGGCTATTGCCCGTGCACACGGGTGTACTCGTCGTAGAAGTGGCCACGCACGGCCTGCAGCATGCCGGCGCCATAGGCGACGTAGCGCGCGTAGTGCACCAGGCGATGACTGCCGGTGACCGCGCCGAGCGGTAGGAGCGCGACGCCGCCCGCGATGAACGCCGCACCGCGCACCGCCATCTGCGCGCGCGGGAGCTTCATGCGCTCGATGTCGATCTCGCAAAACGCGTTGCAGATGCCCTGGCGATACATGCGCTTCATGACCCAGGGCAGCTTGGCGCGGCTCTCGGGGATCTCTTCGCGCACCAAGGCGTCTTGCGCCCAGATCAGCGAGAAGCCGCGCTCGTGCGCACGCAGGAAGAAATGCCGATCGGAGCCGCCAGTGAGCGCGAGCCGCTCGTCGAACCACGGCTCACTCGCGCTCGACTCGCTCGCGTTTGAAAAAGCATCGAGCACGTGCGCGGCGATCAGCACGTTCGCGGTGCTGGTGCTCTCCAAGCGATCGCCGGTGCGATGCGGCGGGTGCGCGAAGATGCGGCCTTGCGTGGCCCAGCTCGGCGCGTCGCTGGGCAAGATCGAGAGCACGGGGCCTGCGACCATGTCCGCGCTGTGCTGGTGCTGCACGCGCAAGAGCGCAGCGAGCCAGGTCGGATCCGGGATCTCGTCGTCGTCGATGAAGGCGATGAACGCGGTGCCTCTGCGGATGCTCGCGATCGCGCGGTTGCGCGCAAAGGGAATCCCAGCACGCGGCTCGATTTCGTAGACGAGCGGGTAAGGCAGCGACGCGCGCAGGTGATCGCAGGTGTCGCGTGAGGAGCCTTTGGGATCGTTGTCGATCACCACGATTTCAAGATCGTGCGCAGCGTCGATTTGCAAGAAGCGCAGGCCTTCGAGCAGGCGCGCGAGCATGCGCGGGCGCTCGCGGGTCGCGATCAAGATCGAGATCCGGACCGTGGCGCTCACGACGCGCGCCTCGCGAGGCTCGCGATCAACGCTACATAATCGAGCGGCCGTTGCGACACAGCGAACAGCTCATCCGAGAGCGTCGCATCGCCGGAGAGCGGCGCGCGGTACGCAGCGAGCACGCCGTCCGCATCGTCGACGCGCAGCAGGTTGCCTTGCTCGACCATGGTGCGAATGTCGCCGGTCCAGAGCGCAGGCTGCGTCACCGTGCTCGTGCAGCCGAACGCGGCCGCTTCGATCGCGACGGTCGAGTGCACGCACACCGAGACGCGGCACTCGCGCAAGAGCGCGTAACTGTCGGATCCGAATCCGGCGATCTCGATGCCGAGCGCGCGCAGGTCATCCCAGTAGCCGTCGGTCTCGCGCGGATGCGGTTTGATGATCACACGCATTGCTTTCTCGCGCTTGGCTGCAAGCCCGAGAGCGATCACGCGCAACGCTTCACGCACGGATCGATCGGGTTGACTGAAGAGCACGATCGCATTCCGTGAGCTGGGCGGCGCGACCCCTGCGCTCCTCGCGCGCAGCCAGGCATGCCCGCTCACCGACGTGCGCTCGCGCCAATACGGGCTCGCGGCGTGTGCGATGCGCGCAAACCGCGGTCCAAATACGACCAGGTGATCGGGCACATGATCGCAGCTCGCACCTTCGCCCAGCACATACCCGGGATGGCTATCGTGAATCAGCCCGTGCTGCAGCTCGATCAGCGGAATGCCTGCCGCGCGCACCGCGCGCTGGATCGGGATGAACGGCTGATACGCACACAGCACGAACACCGCGCTCGGACGGTGCTTCGCGATCAACGCGGCGGCGATGCGCTGCATGCTTTGACCGTACAGCGCGAGCTGGCAGACGTATCCCGGCGTCATCGGCGCGAACGCCTGCTTCTGCTCGGACGTGATCGCGCCGCCCATCGCCAACACCGGCCCGAGCGCTTTCGCACTGAGCATCGCCGAGAGGTGCACGGGGTCGAGGTGGAAGACGTCTTCGCGCGGCGCTGCTTGTTGACCGTTGGTGGTGCGCTCGAGAAACAACAGGCGCTCGCCGAGCTGGCGGCGCAGGTCTTCGGCGAAGATGCACTGCGGAACGCCGTTCTCGTCGGCGCGGCGATACATGGAAGTCGAGAGCACCCACAGGTCGCGCTTAGCGAGCGACTTGGGCAGGCTCAGCTCGCTTGCCTCGCGCGCCGACTGAAGCAGCGGCGCCTTCATCGCGTTGAGGCGCGCCTTGAGTGGAGCGCGCGGTCCCGTGCTCTCGACCAGCTCGCCCTCGTGCAGCTCGAGCATGTACCGGCGCAGTCGCTCGAGTGGCCAGACCGGATAGCCGAGCACGCGCTGCTCGAACAAGCGTCCACGTTGCTCGGCTGAGAGCACCGCCTCGATGGCTGCATTGCGCCCCATTTCGCGGCGGACTCTAGCTTGGTTTCAGTCTCGTGCCGCTCTTAGCGAGCAGCTGAAGGTGGCAGGCTGCTTGCCTCCCACGACGCGCGCAGGTCTCGAAGCACGCGCTCGGCGGTTGCGAGCGTCACGTCACCGAGCGCGTGGATGGCGCTCGCGACGCGCTCGACGTCCTCACCGCAAGCACCGGCCGCGAGCGCGACCGACTTCGCGTGCAGCGCCATGTGACCGCGCTGGATGCCCTCGGTCGCGAGCGCGCGCAGCGCAGCGAGGTTGCTCGCCATGCCCACGCTCGCCGCCACCATCGCGAGCTCGGTTGCGCTCTGCACGCTGACGATCCGCAAGCCCATCCGCGCGCCGTCATGCACGCGCGAAGGACCGCCGACCGTGCCGAGCGAGAGCGGCAGCTCGAGCTTGCCGATCAAGTCGTCGCCGTCCGCGTGCCAGGTGCACAGCGGCTCGTAGCGCCCGTTGCGCGCGGCGTATGCGTGCGCGCCCGCTTCGACCGAGCGCCAGTCGTTGCCAGTCGCGATCACGACCGCGTCGAGGCCGTTCATCAGGCCCTTGTTATGCGTGGTCGCGCGATACGGATCGCGCTCGGCGAAGCGCGATGCGCGCACGATCGCGTCGCGCACCTGCCGGCCGCTCAAGTCGTCGGTCGCGAGCACGTGCGCCGGCACGCGGCAGGTGATCCGCACTTTGCGCTGATCGCACAGGTTCGTGAGGATGCGCAGGCCGATGCTGCCGCCGCACAGCTCGAGGATGCGGTCGGCGACGCCTTCCGCGACCGTGTTCACGAGGTTCGCGCCCATCGCGTCGCGGCAGTCGATGTAGAGGTGGACAACCAGCATGCCGTCGCCGAGGTCGCGCGGCTCGAGCCCGCGCATGCCGCCCCCGCGCCGCACCAGACCCGGCACTTGAGCATCGCCGAGCGCGCACAGCTCGCCTTCGTGACGCCGGATGCGGTCGCAGGCAGCCTCCGCGTCGGGCACCTCGTCGAGCTGCACCTGGGCGATCATCACCGGCTCGTCGGCTTCGGCATGGAAGCCGCCGCCTTCGCGGATCATCCGTGCGGCATTCGATGCCGCCGCGACGACCGACGGCTCCTCGACCACCATCGGAGCGATGTAGTCGGTGCCGTTGACCTTGATGTTGAGCGCCAGCGCGAAGGGCAACGAGAACGTCCCTACGACGTTCTCGATGATCTTGTCCGCACGCTCCGACCCGAGGCCGCCTTCCAGCGCCTCAGCCAGCTCACCTAGGTTGATACCGAGAGCCTCGGCGGCAACCTTTCGACGTTCCTCAATCGAGAGCTTGTAGAAACCCGGCCAACGAGAATTCCGCTGCATGGACTACCACTCCTGGCGCTCCCCGAAGACACCCAGGTCGAGTGATAATACCTCGAATCCTTGTGTCGTACAGCCCGCTCGGAAGGTTGCAGCTTCATGCGCATCCTTGAACCCAGCTACAACTACGTCCCCGCCGCCCGCGCCTGAAGGCTTCGCTGAGCCCCCGCACGAGCGCGCAAG
>JAYUYY010000591.1:0-4749 GCA_043752225.1 Sandaracinaceae bacterium
CGCGCAAGCCGCCGGCGAAGCCGCGGGCAAGCTGCAGAAGCTGCAGCAGCAGCTCGACCAATCGATGCCGCCGCTCGACGGCTTCATGGGCGAAGGCGAGCGCACGCGGATGCGCGGCGACGTTCCGCCGCAGCGCTCGGCGCGCGAGATGGCGGAGAAGCTCGGCTCGGAGATGGGCGATTCGCCGAGTCACGGCAAGCCCGCGCAAGACGCGCCGATTTCACCCGACGCGCAGCGCGGCTTGTCCGAGGTGAGCGCCGCGATGCAGCGCGCCGAGCAAGCTCTGGCAAAAGGCGATGCCGACGAAGCGTCGCGCGCGCAGGACGAGGCGGCCGATCAGCTGCGCCAGCTCGAGCAGAGCATGGCGCAAAAGGGTCAAGGCAAGCCGGGTGGCGAAGGGCCGCCGCGCGGCAAAGGCCAAGAGCGGGCTGAGCGTGAGGGCGAAGGCGGTCGCAATTCCGAGGCTCCCGTACGCATCCCAGGCGCGGACGAGTTCAAGGGGCCGGTCGAGATGCGCCGCCGCGTGCTCGATGCGATGCGCGAGGAAAGCCCGAACGGCTTTCAGTCCGCGCTGCAGCGCTATTACGAAGGGCTGCTGCAATGACGCGGCGCCTGGCATCCGGCGCAGTCATCCTTGCGTCGTTCATGTTCGCGAGCAGCTCAATCGCCGAGCCGCAGCCGAGCAGCAGCGCCGCCTCGAGCGCCGCCAGCACCGCGCTGCGCAGCGATTGGCTCGAGCGCGTAAACGATGCGCTCGAGAGCCTCAAGCTCGAAGAGGCGCAGGCCGTGCTCGACGCGCTCGACGCGGTCGACAAGACCGCCCAAGCCAAGCCGATGGTGTTGTTCGCGCGCGCCGAGCTGGCGTTCTATCGCGGCGACTACGTCAAGGCGGTGGAGCTCGCGAACCGAGCCAACGAGAGCGCGTCGATGCGTGAGCGGCGCTCGATCGAGAGCATGAGCGCGCTGATGCTCGCGAGCCGCGACGTCACCGCCGAGTACGAGCGCCGTGTCTCGAGCGATGGCCGCTACATCGTGCTGCACCCCAAGGGCAAAGACGTCGTCATTGGAGAGCAAGCGCTCGAGGTGCTGCAGGCCGCGGACCGCTCGCTCGCCGAGACCTTCGGCGTGCAGATCCCTGGGCCGATCCGGCTCGAGATTTATCCTTCGCCCGAAACGCTGGCGCAGGTCTCACCGCTCACGGTCGAGCAAATCAAGACCACCGGCACGATCGCGCTCAGCAAGTGGAACCGCTTGATGATCACGAGCCCCAAGGCGCTCGTGCGCGGCTATCCATGGGCCGACACGATCACGCACGAGCTCACGCACATGGTGATCTCGCGGCTGACCGGCGAGCGCGCGCCGGTGTGGTTGCAAGAAGGCACGGCCAAGCTGCTCGAGCGCAGCTGGCGCGCGACAGGCAACGGTCTCGTGCTCGACGCCGGCTCGCGTGCGCTGCTGCACGAGCACCGGCGCAAGGGCACGCTGCTCACCTTCGACGAGATGCATCCGTCGATCGCGATGCTGCCGAGCGAAGACCAAGCGATCCTGGCCTTCGCAGAGGTCGCGACGTTCATGGAGGCGAACGTCAAGCGGTACGGCAAGCCCGCGTTGCGCGCAGGGCTCGATGCGATCGCGGCGGGCGTCGATGCGCGCACCGCGCTCGCCAAGGCGGCCGGCAGCGAGTTTCACACGCTCGAGAATGAGTGGCGCAAAGGCATTTCGAGCGATGCGCCCGAGGCTGCGCGCACGCTCAAGACCCGCTTCCGAGTCGGCGATGGCGATGCCGATGAGAGCGCGGACGTCACCGAGTCGAATGCGCGCAGGTTCTTGCGGCTCGGTGATCTGCTCTGGGATCGCGGCCGTGCAGCGGCTGCGGCGAAGGAATACGAAAAGGCCCATCGCGCCGACACGCTCGATCCGATCGTCGCCGCGCGTTGGGGTCGTGCGGCCCTGGCAGCGGGCAACGCCAAGGGCGCGGTCGAAGCGCTCGCACCGCAGACCGCGCTCTATCCGGGCCACGCGCCGACGCATGCGGTGCTCGGCGCCGCGTACCTCGCGCTCGGTGAACGCGACCGCGCTGCGAGCGAGCTGCGCGAAGCGGTTTGGCTCAACCCGTTCGATCCCTCACCGCAGTGCGGGTTGGTCGAAGCTTCGAGCGACGCAAAGGAAATTGCGCGCGCTCAGCGCGCTTGCGACCTGTTGCGCGTGGAGTGAGCGAACGCGCAAGTGCCAGCCCGCAAGGGCGACCCGGAGGGGAGCTCCGGCGCGACAGCGC
Organism: Sandaracinaceae bacterium; assembly: GCA_043752225.1. Classification (GTDB taxonomy): domain Bacteria; phylum Myxococcota_A; class Polyangia; order Polyangiales; family JAFGIB01; genus JAYUYY01. Next base: position 2,276 of record JAYUYY010000591.1, read on the forward strand.
TGTTAACTACCCGCGACAGCGCTGTTAACTACGCAAAGGGCGCACCAGGTTGATCAGGCCACCGGTCGCAGCGACCAGCAGCATGCACGCGAAGAGCGAGATCGCCGCCGCGAATGCTTTGGGCTGAGCGACTCCGACCAAACCGTATGCAGCGACCAACGCGGCCTCGCGCGCACCGGCCCCGGCGATCGTGAGCGGGAAGTAGCTGGCGACCGTGACCACCGGCATCACCACTGCGGAGTCGGCGAAGCGCACCGTAGGCTCGATCGCGGTGATCAGCGTATGGCCGATCAGCACCATCGAGAGCTGCGTGCAAAGCGAGAACACGAGCGCGCCGGCAAAGCCCGAGGGTCGCTGCACGTCCGGCATCAACGCCGCGATTTTTCCGAGCCGCGCTGGCAAGTACCGCGCGAGCTTGCTGCTGAATGCGACCGCGGCGATCCCCGCGAGCGCGGCGCACAACCCGACCGCGCCCCAAAACCGCACGCCTTCGATGCCGCGCAGCGGGTTCAAGAGAAACGCGGTGCTGGCCAGCGCCACCAGCGCGCCGAGGCCGCACAGCCGCTCGAGCAAGGTGACCGCGAGCGAGCTCGTTGCGCCCTTGCCTTCGAAGCTCTGCGCCGTTGCGAGCCCGCGCAGCACGTCGCCGGCCACCGCACCCGGCAAGACCGTGCTGTAGAAGAGGCCCACCAGCGACAGCTGATACAGACGCGCGAGCGTCGGCGTGCTGGTCGCTCCGCAGGTCTTCATCAAGAGCCGCCAGCGCAGCGCGCCGAAGAAGAGGCTGACGTACGCGATGCCGCAGCTCTGCACGATCGCGCTGAGTGGGATCGCCGCGAGCGCCGCGCCGAGCTTTGGAATGTCGGTGCGCTGGAACAGGAACGCGAGCGCGCCGAGCGTCACGCCCAATCGCACGAGCACCCAAATCACGCGGGAACGTTTAGAGCTCTCCGCCATGGGCACGCGCCGCAGCTTCGCGCGCCGCGCAGCACACGGTCAATGAAAGGTACTTTCCACTACTGCGCTCGAGGCACTAGCGAGTCGACGCGCAGGAACGGGCGGACGTCGATTCGGCCGCTGCTTCGGTCGCGGGCGAGCGCCTGCTGCATGGCGAGTAGGTGCACGTCCTCCGGATAGAGCTTTTCGCCTGCCGCGAGCGAGCGCAGCGCTGCCGGCTTTTGCCCGAGCGCGGCGTAGTACAGCGCGTCGACGTAACGCATCCAGAGCAGTTGCCGCGTGGCTTCGACGTCCTGCGCCGGCACCGCGCGTTGCAGCTTGGCCTGCGCGTGCTCTTGAGCCGCGATCAGCTCGGGCCAAGGTCTGCGCGTCGTCGGCTTGTCGAGCACGCGAAAGAACGGCCCGGCTGGCGCGAGCACGACGTATTGCGCGGGTGCCACGTGGCTGGTGTCGAGCTCGACGAACACGGGCTGAGCGCGCGCCAGCTGCACGAGCGCGCGCGGATCGAGCGCATCGCTGGCCATGAAGCGCCGCACGAGCGTCGCGGCGCCGGGCACGCGACGGATCGCGGTGTCGGCGACCCCGGGGTAGCGCAAGAACGGCAGCGCGATCAGCGCCACGTCCGGCCGCGTACGCTCTGCGCTTTGCAGCTCGACGTGGCGAAACACGGTCTGCGGCGTGGTCGCGATGACCACGCTGCGCGGTGGCAGCTCGCGGTAGCGCATGTCGTCAAACGCGTCGGTCGCGTGGAAGCTCGCGAGCGACGAAGCGCGCGCTTGCGTCGTGACTTGGACGCACAGCGCGATGAGCGAGATTCCGATCGCGGCTATGCGCGCCGGCAGCGCTCCCGCACGCGCGTCCCGCCAGAGCGCGAACGTCGTGCAGACCAACGCCATCGCGAGCGCGGCGACCGCGCACAGGCCCGCGATCAAATAGCCGACGCTGTCGGGGTTGCCGCGCACCGGGCCGAGCCACGGCCGCGCCAGCATCACCGATCCGCCGGTCAGAAGCCACAGCACGCCGATCGAACGCGCGCGCGCGACACGCAGCACGAAGTACGCGCCACACGTCGCCAGCACGACCAGCGTCCAACCGAATTGCTCGACCAGCACGACCACCACGTCGAGGTAGCGCTCGTCGATCGGCTGCGGGTTCTCGCCGCCCATCTGCCGCGCGTAGACCTTCGCGCTCACCACCCAGTAGATGCGCTCGAACGTGATCGGCGTGCCGAGGTTGAGCGGCAAGTCGGTGAGCGCGCGCAGCGGCAAGTAGAGATAGACGAGCAAGCACATCGCGCCGAGCGCGGCGCAGATCGCGAGCGGTGCCAGCGCGCGCTTCACGTCGATGCCGCCTTCGACGCGCGCGCGACGCAGCGCGAGCCGCACGGCCGCGTACGCGAGCGGCGGAAAGAAGAAGAACGCCATCAAGTGATGGTTGGTGAGGCCCAAGCCCACCGCGATGCACGCGCCGAACAGCGGTCGCCCATCGCGAAAGTCGCCGGCGATCAACGCGCTCAA
>JAYUYY010000592.1:0-4747 GCA_043752225.1 Sandaracinaceae bacterium
CGAGCCCGGCGTTGCGCTGCGGTCATGAGCTGGCTTTTACCGGCTCTGATCGCGCTCTCGTGGGTTTCGCCAGGGTTTGGACAGGTTTCGGACGACCCCGATCGAGCGGCTGTCGGCACGAGCCCGAACGGCTTGCGCGGCCTCATCCACACCGGTTTGCCGGTCGCTCCCGAAGAGCTGACGCTCGGCGCTCAAGTCGGCTACGGCCTGATCGAAGCGGTGCCGCCGAGCGACGGGTTGAATCGCTTTGTCGGTACCGCGAGCGCAGGGCTGACGCCGTTGCCGTGGCTCGGCGTCGCGCTACAGCTCGAGGGTCGCTTCGACATGCACGCCGACGACGGCGCGGGCGCGCACAACACGGCGGTCGGCGATCCGCGGTTGTTCGCGCGCGTCGGTCACGCGCTGAGCGAGAACGCAGCGCTCGGCGCTCAAGTCGGCTTGTGGTTTCCCGGACAGGACGCGCCCTCGTTCGAGCCCGGCGCCACCACCGCCGAGCTCAAAGCGCTGTTCGCCTATACGCCGAAGCACAGAAGCTTTGCGTTGCTCACGGCGGCCGGCTTTCGTCTCGACAACAGCGGCGCGAGCGCGCCTGACCTAAACAGGCTAAGGCCCGGAGACCGCCTCGCGCTCGGCCTTTCGGATTCGCACGCGGTCTTGCTCGCGTTCGGCGCGGCGTATCGCGCAGGCGAGAGCGTCGAGCTTTTCACCGAGCTCTCGGCCGATCTGTTGGTCGGTGGCAAGCCGGGCAGGTCGCCGGAGCTGATGCAGTCGCCGATGCGCGCCGCGCTCGGCGGTCGCTATTTCTTGGGACCGCTGCAATTCGAGATCGTCGCGACCATCTCACCGAGCAGTCGCCCGGGGATCGCCGCGACCGATCCGCTGATCCCGATCGAGCCCAGATTTTCAGCGCTCGGCGGTCTGCGCTACGCGTTCGACTTCAGCGAGGCACAGCGGGACACGTTCGTTCCGCGCGACGAGCCGGTCGTGGTGAAGGAGCCGGAGCCCGAAGTCGAGCTGGTTGCCGAGGTCACCGCCGCGACGCTGAGCGGCGTGATCCGCGATGATCGCGGTGAGCCGCTGCCCGATGCGCGCGTGATCGTGAAGCCGCTCAGCGGCGAGCCGCGCGAGCTGGTGTCGGACGCCGATGGGCGCTTCGAGCTGGCCGATGTTCCGCTCGGCCCGGTCTCGATCGAGGTCAGCGCGATCGGTTTCCAACCGCTCACGTGGGACGCCGAGGTGACGGCGGACATGCCGCCGGCGAGCGCGCCGTTGCTCGTGCCCAAGACCGACATCGGCGTGCTGCGTGGCCTGACGCGCTCGTTCGGCAGCGAGCCGGTGCGTGCTCATATCGATGTGAGCTCGGGCAGCAGCGCCATCGCCAGCGTTCAGTCGGATGCCGAAGGCCGCTTCGAGCTCGAGCTTCCGCCCGGCCGTTACCGCGTTACGATCGGCGGCGAGGGCTACAAGAGCCAAACCCGCAGCGTGAAGGTCTCGAGCAACAGCGTGGCGATCCTCAACGTCGACTTGCGTGAAGAAAAATGAAGCGCCGAGAGCTCGGGCTTCGTTCATTCGTGACGCTGAGCTTGCTGAGCGTGCTGGTCTGCGCGAGCTGCGATTCGTGCAGCGGCTGCGGTGATGATCCCAAAACACTCGCGCGCTTGGTCGAGCTGACCGGCACGGGCATCCAGCGCGACTTCGCCGCGCAGCCCAAGCAATGGCAGAAGGCTGAGCTCGGCGCGCAATTCGCGATCGGTGATGCGGTGCGCAGCGATGCCGCTTCGAAAGCTTCGATCATTTTCGTGGACGAGAGCCAGCTGCAGCTGCAGCCGAGCACGACCGTGCGTTTTCTCGCCGATGAGACGACCGATCCGAGCAAGCGCGGCCAAACGCTCGACATCGAGACCGGCGAAGCGCTCCTGATCGCAAGCGGTCGCGACTTGATGTTGCGCACGCATGTCGGGCTCGCCGTGCTGCAGGCTAACGGGCGCTTGCGGATCACGCGCAACGGCGAAAACGCCGACTATCGCGTCGAGCTCGGCGAGGTGCGCTTCCGCGACGCGAGCGGCGCCGAGACCCGCATACGCGCCGGCGAGAACATGGAGATCGGCATCGGCATGGCGGTGATGCGCCGCAACGCGGCTGCGGCCAAGCCTGACGCGAACGCCGAGCCTGACGCGAACGTCGAGCCCGACGCGCCCAAGGGTGTGCTCGTGAACGTGGGCGATGCCGGCATCACAGCACGCGATGCGCGCGGTGCGTGGCAAGAGCTGCCGCAGGGCGAACATACGCTCGAAGCGGGCACCGGCCTGCGTTTGCCGAACAACACCTCGGTGAAGATTACGCGCGGCAAAGATCGCGCGGTGCTGCGCGGCGTAGGTGAGTTCGTGCTCGGCGCGGGCGCGATGCTGTTCGAGATCCGTTCGGGCGAAGCGCAGCTCGACGCCGCCGATGAAGACGTCGAGGTGATCGTGCCCGGTGGTCTGATCGTCGCCAAAGCGGTCGACGGTGGAACCGACGCGACGGTGCGAATCAGCGGTGGGCAAGGCGTGCTCAAGGTCGACCGCGGCGAGGCTGCGTTCAAAGGTCTGAACGGCAGCGAGTCGGTGGCGAGCGGTGACGAGTGGCGCTGGGCCGCCGCGAATGTCGCGCCTGACGACGCACAGCAAGAAGCTGGGCCCGACTACTTCAACCTCGTCGCGCGCGCGGGTGAGTCGTTCGTCGTGCACGCACCCGAGGTTCCGGTCGCAGTGGCGATCGACTTTCGCGCCAAGTGCGGCGGCGACGGCTTCGTCGAGCTCACGAGCGGCAAGCAGCGCGGACGCGGTACGGGTCGCGCGAATCTCTTGATGCAGTCGGGCTCTCGCGCCTACGCGGTGCGCTGCGCGGATGCGAAGGGCGGGCCCGGCAAGCTCGTCGCGCGCGGCGCGATCACAGTGTTGCGCGACGCAGGTACCGGAAAGTTGCCGCCGAGCGCGCCGACCTCGTACGTCGAAGCCGACGGTCGCAGCTACACCATCTACTACCAGAACCAACTGCCCGACATCAGCGTGCGCTGGCCGAACGCTCCGAAGGCCGACACGTACCGACTCGAGGTCGATGGCACAGCGCTCGATCTCGACAAGCCCGAGCACATCATCAAGTCTGGAAGCTTGCGCGATGGCACACACTCGCTCGCGTTTCACGCGCAGGATCGCAAGTCGCGGGCCGCGACGATCGAGATCAGCTTCGACAACGCGGCGCCCAAGGCGAGCCTCTTCGTCCCAGCCGATCGATCGTTCTCTCCAGGCTCGAGCGTAAACATCGAGGGTGTCGCGCTTCGTGGTTGGAAGGTGGAGCTCGACGGTGGGACGATCGAGACCGATGCCAGCGATCGCTTCGCCGGACAAGTCGCAACAAGCGCCGAGCGTCCAGACATCGCAGTGCGCCTGTCGCACCCGCGGCTCGGCACGCACTATTACTTGAGGCGCGCGGCCGGATCGCGATGAGCCCAGACAACACCGCGCTCGGAGACGATCTCGTCGGCAGCATGCTGCTCGGCCGCTATCGCGTCGTGCGCGAGCTGGCCAAGGGCGGCATGGGCGTCGTGTACCTCGCGCGCGTCGAGGGCGCGGTCGGCTTCGTGAAGCCGGTGGTGATCAAGCTGATCCTGCCGGACTACGCGACCGACGAGCGCTTCCTCGGCATGTTCGTGCGCGAAGCCCAGATCCTCTCGCAGCTGCGCCACCCCGGCGTCGTCAACGTGCTCGAGTTCGGCGAGCAAAACGGCGCGTACATCATGGTGCTCGAGTACGTGCGCGGGCATCACCTCGGGCAGTGGAGCCGCTACCTTAAGCTCAAGAACCGGATCGTGCCGACCGACATCACGATCCAGATCGTGATCGACGTGCTCGACGCGCTGCACCACGCGCACGAGATGCGTCATCCCGACGGTACGCCGATGAGCATCGCGCACCGCGACGTCTCGCCGTCGAACATCTTGCTCGACGAAGACGGCCGCGCGCGCTTGCTCGACTTCGGCGTCGCGCGCATGCACGGCGGTAACTTCGAGTACAAGACTCAAGTCCGCGGCTTCGTCGGCAAGCTGCCGTACATCTCGCCCGAGATCTTGAACGACAGTGATGCCACCCCGCAGAGCGATCTGTACGCGTGCGCGGTCGTGCTGCACGAGACGATCTTGGGGCGCAACACGTTCCGCGGCGAGACGCAGGCCGCGACGCTGCACCGCGTGATGACGCACGTGCCCGATTGGATCGCGAGCGCGCGCGAGGACATTCCCGACGAGCTCGACGAAGTGCTGCGCAAGGCGCTCGCGAAGAAACCCGAAGAGCGCTTCGCGAGCGCGCATGACTTCGCGAACGCGCTGCGCAAGCTCCAGCACGACTCCGAGAGCGACGTGCGCCGCAAGCTCGCGGGCCTCTTGCGCAATGACTTCACAGCCGAGATGGCCGGCATGCTCGGGATCGAGTCGCTCGCCGATCGCGACGAAGCGTGGCGGCGCTTGAGCTTGCATCCGCCGCCGCCCGGTCACACGAACGACGAGCAGAGCGCGCCGCGGCTCCGGCGTAAGACACGCGACCAAGTCTTTTCGGTCGAGCCGCCCACGGTCGCCAGCTCCTCGGGCTCGGGCGGCTCTGCGCACCTCTCAGACACTGCAAATGCAGCGCTCATGGGCTCGAGTCGCGGTACGAATCCCGGTACGAATCCGGGCTCGCACCCCGGCGCGAATCCAAACTCGGCTTTAGGCTTC
>JAYUYY010000593.1:0-4734 GCA_043752225.1 Sandaracinaceae bacterium
CCGCGACCGACCCGAGCGTGCGCGCGGCGATGGAGCAGATCGCAGACGATGAGACCCGACACGCCGAGCTCTCATGGCGCGTCGCGCAGTGGCTCGAGCCCCAGCTCAGCAAGCCGCAACAGCACGCCGTCACCGCCGCGCGCCGCGCCGCATTCGATCAGCTCGAGGGCGAGCTTCACGACGTGCTCTCGCCCTCCGCCCGCGCGCTCATCGGCCTACCCGACTCGCACGTCAGCGCCTCGCTGCTGCGACAGCTCGGCACCGCCCTCGCGATTCAAGCCTGAGCGATCAATCCGTCGAGAATGCGGAGAGCCAGGCGGTGATTGAGGTGACTTCGCCGGAGTCGAACCATGCGCGGCTCAAATGCGCGGCGACGTCGGCCGGATCGACGAACGGTTTTTTGGAGTCGACCACCAGCACCGCGAGGCCGGTCACCTCGTAACGGCGCTTGCTGCGATGCGCGATCATCGTCGGATGCAGCTTGCGTCCGTCGGCTGCGATCTTTGCGAACAGCTCGAGGCTCGAAAGGACTGCCTTCTTGGTGCTCGCGCTGTCTAGTTCGAAGTCGGACGCGGTCGTGGTCTTGTCGTCGACATCCGCGCGCAAGTGCTCGGCGACCGCGAGCGTGAGACCCGAAGGTGGCTCGTCGAGGCCGACCTGCGCGACAATCACGGGCCCGCTCGGCTCGATCGCGAAGAGGAACCCGCCTTGAGCGCCACTGCGCGCGACGAGCAGATCGAGCCCCAAGCGCGCGCGCTCGCGCGGCCCAGGACATGCGGAGAGCGCGGCCGTCATGTGCGTCCCGGCCGCTTGCGCGGTGAGCAACGCTGCGGGGCCGGTGCCAGGCGCGACCGCTTGTGCGTCGCGTGACGGACGCATCAACCGCTCGTGCTTCGCGACCAACGAGCGATTGCCTCCCGCGCGGAAGATCGCGCCGCATTTCGCCGCGAAGCTCTCGAAGATCTCGCGATCGCCGAGTCGAAACGCGACGAGCGCCCGCGTCTCGAACGCGAGTCCGACGATCAGGCCTTTCGCGCCTAGTTTTTCGAAACGTTCGATCACCGAGAGCGCCAGTCGCTCCGCAGCTTCGCGATCGAGCAGCGCGGCGTGCGCGGCCGCGAGCGGCATCTCGATGTGGCACACGCTGTAGCCGAGCCCGGCGCTCGCAGCCTCCGCGAGGTAACGCGTGCCGTGTTCGCGAGCCTCTTCGTTGCGCCCGAGCGCGCCCAGCACTTTGACGTGCGCGCCTGCCATCTCGCACCAGAGCTGATGCCGTCCAGCCGCGGTGCTCGCGAGCGCGAGGCCGATCTCCTTGAGCGCAGCCTCGTGGTCGCCGCGAATGCGGTGATACTCGCAGCGCGCGTAGCACAAGATCGTCGCCCAGCTCGGCAGGTGCTCGGCCATCACCGCGACGGTGTCGAGCATCTGCTTGACGCGCACGAGGTCGTCGCACGCCGCATGAGCGGTGAGCTCGCCCATTAAGTGGCCGCCCTCGAACCACTGTCGCCCGCTGTTTTGGATGTGCAGCAGCTCGACTTGTTGCTTGCACTTCTCGGCCGCGCGCACCTCGCCTTGCCAGAGATGGTGCAGCATGGTGATCAACACCGCGTTCACCTTGTGCAGCGGATCGGATTCGATCGCGCGCGCACGCTCGAGCGCGATGTCCAGGCCCATCGGCGCTTCGATCAGGCCAAGGCCGCACATCACGCCCTTCACGGTGTAGCGCTGATGCGTCTCGTCGAGGCCCGCGCGATCGGGTTGAGTCGCACGCTCGAGCAACGCGCCGTAGATCTCGCGCGCTTGCTCGGTGCGCGCGGTGATGCGCTTGCCGTTGCCCTGCACCAGCATGTCGACCACCGTGAAGGCGGGCGAGAGCGGCTCGAGCGGCTTGAGCGAAGGCAGCTTCTCCCAGAGCGTGAGATCGAGCCGTCCGCTCACGCTGCCGATCGCGACGATGCACGAGCGCGCGAGCGGACGCAGCGCGCTCATCACGTCGAAGACGCGCTCATTCTCGGGCGTCGCGGCGTAGCGCGCTTGGGTGAGCTCGAAGCTCTTGGTGAGCCGTGCGAGCGGCTCCATCTGAACACCATCACCGGAGTCGAGCGACGCGTAGAGGTCCAGTCCGGTGTCGTGTGAAAGCTGCGCGACGATCTGCTCGACCGGCTCAGTCGAGCGGCGTCCGGTCGGGATGAGCCCGGACATGCGGCTGAAGATCGTGTGGACGTGCGCTTTGGGCCGACCGTGCTGCCGACACAGGTCGATGCCGTGCCGATAGATCTCGAACCAATCCTCGGGCAGCAACTGGAGCTCCTGGATGTACGCCTCGGGATTGGTGCCCGTGAGCTCTTGCGAAGCGCGCGCGTGCTCGACCAGCACATCGAGACCGCGCTCGATCTCACCGGCGCACAACAAGTGCTCCGCGACGCGGAACGTGTCGCCGCGCACCTCGGAGAGCTCGACCAGCCGCAGATGCGCGTCGCGATAAGCGGGGTCGTTCAGGTCGGAAGGCATGCCCGCACGCACGAGGCTGGCGAACGCTCGCTGCGCGAAGCCGAAGCGCTGCGCCGAAGCGTTCTCGATGCCGGCGACGAGCAGCTCGTCCAGGCAGCGCAAGAGCCGCGCCGCGTTGCGATGACCGGTCAGGATCTGCGCTTCGTCGAAGGTGACGCCGGTCCGAGGACCGAGCGCCATCGCGAGCGCGAGCGCTCTGGGCTCCGCGCGCAGCCCATCGATGCGCGCTTGGTGCGCTTGCGCGATCGTCGAAGGCAAGTCGCTCTCGTCGATCTGCCAAGGCAACGACCAGGTGCCCGAGGCGTACCGAATCGCGCCGCGGTCGACCAAGTGCTGCGCGAGCTCCATCGCGTCGCGCGGGTTGCCCTTCGAAGCGGCGAACAGCTTGTGCGTGAGCGTTTGCGCGTGCGGGACCTCGCCGAACAGCGAGCGCACGAGCTCGCCGATCTCCTCGGCATCGAGCTCCGAGATCTCAAGCCGCGTGCTCGCGTCTTTCAAAACTTTGAGCGCGCCGAAGCTGGCGTTCATCGAAGAGGTTTGCGCGGTCGCGACCACGCCGAGCGTTCGCTTGGCGATGCCATCCGTGAGCAGCGCGACGAACGCCGACGAGGGCTCGTCGATCAGATCGACGTCATCGACGCCGATCGCCAGCGGCCGCTGCGAAGCGACGTCGAGAAACCACTCGTGCAGCGCGCGCTGAACGCTGGGCCGTTGCTGCTGGGGATCGTCGAAGGTCTGCAGCGCCGCACCCGGCACGCGCGCGAGCAGCTCCGGCACCGCGTACGCCAACAGCCCCACGCGCGAGGCTGCCGATTCGAGCGCGAGCTCGGGCAGGTCGTCCAGCAACTGGGTCGCGAGCGCGCGCACCGCGCCGTAGTCGCCGCGCTGTCCGTCGCTCGCGTGCGCGCGCAGCACCGTGAAGCCGAGCAGCTTCGCTTCGAGCATGCAGGCGCTGATCACGCGGCTGCGTCCGGTGCCGGACGCGCCGTGGATGAGCGTCGAGCTGCCGCGCTTTTCGCGCACGCGCACCAGCTTCTTCTTCACGCGATCGACCGTGCTCTCCCGCCCGACGAGCACCGGCGAATGCAGGTACGCGCTCGAGACGCGCAGCTGCTCGTCGACCGGCAGCTCCGCGATCGCGGAGATCTTATCGAACACCTCGGCCGCGCTCGCGGGGCGCGCAGCCGGATCGAGGCTCAGCATGCTCATCACGAGCGCGTCGAGCGCGGGCGGAACGTCCTCGACCAGCGCCGACGGCGGCAGCGGAGTCTGTGTCCACACCACATGCAAGTGGCGGAAGTCGCGCGCCGGATAGGCGTGGCGACCGACCAGCGCGTGATAGAGCGTCGCGCCGAGCGAATACAGATCGGCGCGCGCGTCGAGCGGCTCGAGGTTCAGCACCTCGGGCGCACAGATCGGTGGCGTGCCTACGACTTGCTTGGTCGGTCCCATCGGCGCCATGGCGCCGAAGTCCAGCAGCTTGGCCTGGCCATCGCTGGTGCAGCGAATGTTGCGCGGGCTGAGATCGCGGTGGATCAAGCGCCGCGAGTGGAGCAACGAAAGCACCGAGCATGCGTCGCGCACCAAGCTGCACGCGGTTCGCCACGGCACCGGTGCAAGGCCGTGCAAATCGCCACCGTCGAGCAACTCCATCGTGTAGTACGGGCCGTCGACATCGACGCCGTAGTCGTAAACGCGCACGACGCGCGGATGCGCGAGCTGCGAGAGCACGTGGTACTCGCGCTCGAACAAGAGGCGCGCCTTGTCAGCGCGATTCTTGTCGTCAGGCGCGCGCAGACGCTTGAGCGCGATCAGCGCGCCGCTCGCGAGGTCCTTGGCCTTGTGGACGATCGCCATGCCGCCTTCGCCGAGCGGCTCGAGCAACGTGTAGCGCTCCGAGACCGAGCTTTGAACGGCGCTCCCGATCAGCCGGAGCGGCGGCGGCACCGTGGGCAACGCCGCGCGGTCGGCAGGCATCGGTACCGGCCGGACGCTTTCGGACATAATCCAGTCTCCCTAAAAAAATCCTTAGAAATGGTATGCGCGCCACCTTGTTTAGGTCAATCCACGCCCCCGGTTAGATGCCGAGGGGTTGGCGATTAAACGCCGAGCGCGTGCGCGAAGGCCGCAAGCGCTCGGTTTCTGGGCGTTTAGGGGGTGAGCGGCGCTACCGCGACCGATTGCTAAGCGCTGGCTCGTGTCGCGGGCGCGGGCGCCCCCGTC
>JAYUYY010000594.1:0-4727 GCA_043752225.1 Sandaracinaceae bacterium
AACTATCCGATCGAGCTGCTGGTCACGCGTGAAGACAAAGAAGACACGGTCAAAGAGACGTTTGAGGCGGTGAATCAAGCGAGCGCGCTGTGGACGCGCCCGAAGAAGGACATCACCGACGCGCAGTACGACGAGCTCTATCGCCACGTCAGCCACGACTGGGAGGCGCCGCTCGCGCGCACGCACTTCACGGTCGAAGGCACGCAGATGTTCACGGGGCTGTTGTTCATCCCCAAGCGTCCGCCGCTCGATCTGCTTTCACCCGAGGGCAACCACGGTGTGCGGCTGTACGTGCGCCGCGTGTTCATCATGGATGACTGCGACGAGCTCTTGCCGCGCTGGCTGCGCTTCGTGCGCGGCGTCATCGACTCAGATGACCTCCCGCTCAACGTCTCGCGCGAGCTGCTGCAGGACTCGGTCACCGTGCGCACGATCCGCAAGCAGGTGATCCGCCGCGTGCTCGATCTCTTGCTCGAGGTCGCTGAGAATCGGGCAGACGAGTACAACGAATTCTTCCGCAAGTTCGGCGCGGTGATCAAAGAGGGGCTGCATTTCGACCCCTCGTACAAAGACAAGCTCGGCAAGCTGATGCGCTACGAGAGCACGCACGGCGAGGGCTTGGTCTCGCTCGACGAGTACGTCAAGCGCATGCCGCTCGCGCAAAAGGAGATCTATTACGCGATCGGCCCGACGCGCGCGCTGCTCGACAAGAGCCCGCACCTCGAGGCGCTCAAGCAGCGCGGCTTCGAGGTCCTGCTGATGACCGACGGCGTCGATCAGTGGGCGCTCGAGGGGCTCGACAAGTGGGACGACAAAGCGTTCGCAAACGCGGTCGAGGCCGACCTCGATCTCGAGGCTACGAAGGGCGAAGACGAAGCACCCGCACCGAGCGCGGACGACCTCGCGCCGTTGCTCGCGCGCTGCAAAGAGATCCTCGGCGAGCACGTGAGCGAAGTGCGCGCGTCGCAGCGCCTGCGCGAATCACCAGTCTGCTTGGTGATGCCCAAGGGCGGATTGCCCCCGCATATCGAGCGCTTGATCCGCGCCCAGCGCGGCGACTTGCCGGTCCAAAAGCGCATCCTCGAGATCAACCCGACGCATCCCTTGATCACGCGGCTGCGCGAGCAGCTGAGCGCGGACGCGCAATCCGAGAAGCTCACCGAGTCGGTCGAGATGCTCTACGACCAAGCGCTGCTCGCCGAGGGAAGCCCGCTCACCGATCCCGCACGCTTCGTCTCACGAGTCGCCGCGCTGATGGCGCACGCATGAGCTTTGCTCCCCTCGTGAGAGGGAGGGAGAACGGCGATGTTCTGCCTGTGACTAAGTTACTTGCCGCACTTGGGGCAGATCCAGCCGGTTTGCTCCGGGTCGAACGCGTGACCGCATACGCCGCACACGAGCGTGTCCGGTGGCGCGTTAGCGCCTTTGCGTGCGCGTGTGCGGCCTACGCCGGGCGGGCGACTCGCTCGACCCGGTGCGTTCGAGCGGCGCGCGCCGCGTGACGAGATCTCGTCGCGCGATGCGCCGCGAAAGGCTCGCCGCACCATCAGGCTCAGCGCCAGCAGCACGGCGAGCAACAGGAGGATGCGGGTCACGTGGTGTAGAGCGCCTTGAGCTGGGCTTCGTACTTGGCCATGACGTTGCGGCGCTTGATCTTGAGCGTCGGCGTCAGCATGTCGTTTTGCGTCGTCAGCTCTTCCGGCGTGAGCACGAACTTCAGGATCGATTCGAAGCCCTTGAAGTCGCGGCTGCAGGTCTCGATCTCTTTGCGGATCAAGTCGTGCGTGCGCGGGCTCGAGAGCAGCGCGTCGGTGTCGGTCGGTAGACCTTGATGGCTCGCCCACGCGCGCAGAGCGGTCAGGTCCGGCACGATCAGCGCGACGTTGTATTGCTCGTTCGCGCCGTAGACGACGGCCTGTGCGATGAACGGGCTGAGCTGCAGCTTCTCTTCGAGCGGCGAAGGCGCGATGTATCGGCCGTTCTGGAGCTTGTAGAGCTCCTTCACGCGGCCGGTGATGAACAGGAAGCCGTCGGCATCGATCCGGCCGAGATCACCGGAGCGCAGCCCGCCGTCCGGGGTCATACACTCGGCGGTGGCTTCCGGGAGGTTGTGATAGCCGGCCATCACGCCGGTGCCGTAGATCACGATCTCCCCTTCGTCGCCGTTCGCGCCGACCGCGGTCTTGTCGATCCGCACCTGGACACCCAGCGTCGGCTTGCCGACCGAGCCGAGCCGCGAGGCGGTCTCGGTGTTCGCCGTGGTGCAACCGCTCGACTCGGTCATGCCGTAGCCCTCGAACACCTGAATGCCGAGGTTGTCGATGAACTCTGCAACCTGCGGCGAGAGCGCCGCGGCGCCCGAAAATGCAAATCTCAGCTCGCCGCCGAAGCGCTCGACGATCTTCGAAAAGATCAGCTTCTCCGCGATCGGAAGCGCGATCCGCTCGCGCGTCGAGAGCGCTTCACCCTTACGCAGCTTGTTCTTCGCGCGCAGCGCGGCGTGGAAGATCCGCTGGATGATCTTGGGCCTCGCCGCCACCTGCTTGGTCACGCTCTCGTAGATGCGGTTCCAGATCCGCGGCACCGCGAACAGCATCGTCGGCTTTACCTCGGGCAGGTACGCGAGCAGGTTGTCGGTGTTCTCGCAGATCGCGATCGTGCCGCCGACCGCGAACAACGTGTTGAGCTCGACCGCGCCGCCGAACACGTGCGCCCACGGCAAAAACGCTAGCGATCGATCGCCTTCTTGCACCAGGCCGGTCTCGAGCAACGCGCTGACGTTCGCCGCGAGGTTGCGGTGCGTCAGGCGCACGCCCTTCGGATTGCCGGTCGTGCCCGAGGTGTAGATCAGCGACGCGATGTCGCTGTCTTTCGTGGTGGTCGGCGCGACTGGATGAGCCTTGCCGGTGACGAGCAGCTGCTTGTACGCCTCGCTCTCGAAGCTGATCACGTGCTGCAAGTCGGGGATGTCGCCCTGGATGCCGCGGACGCGTTTTTCGATCGCGTCGTTGGCAACGAGACAAACCTTGGCGCCCGAGTCGTGCAGGATGAATTGCCAGTCCTTGTCCTGTTGCGCCTCGTACATCGGCGCGAACGCGATGCCGCGCGTGTAGCAGGCGTACGCGCAGATCGCCCACTCGAGGCGATTGTTCGAGATCACCGCGACGCGATCACCCGGCTCGACGCCGATCGACGCAAGCCCTGCGCGAGCATGGTCGACGAGCTGACCGAGCTCGGCGTAGGTGATCCATTCCCACCCGCTGGGCTTGCGCGTGCCAAAGACCGGCAGGCTCGCGTACTTCGATACGCTCTGGCTAAAAATGGCTACTAGGCTGGTGAAACGCGGCTTGTATTCCATATTTATCTCGAACCGCTTCCTCTCGAACGCGCAGCCTCAACGGCATGCGAAAGAGTACGAGCTTCTAGCTCTGATCGAGCATGCCCTTGAGCTGCTCGGGTGATACCGCATAGCTGCGACCGCAGTAGTCGCACGACATCTCGATGATCGGCTCGCGCAGCAGCTCTTCGAGGTCATTGCGCGTGATGCTGGCGAGCGCCGACATGACGCGCACCGCGCTGCACTGGCATTGGAAGAGCAGGGGGCTTGCGCCGACCGTCGTGTACGGCATTCCGTAGAGCAGCTCCTCGAGCAGCGGTGCCGGCTGCGCGTCGAGCTGCACGATCAGCGCGTCGATGTTCTCGAAGTCGCGCAAGCGCTCGGTCATGATCGCGAGCGGCGCGGTGTCCACCTCGGGCAAGAGCTGCACCATGTAGCCACCCGCGGCGCGGACGCGTCCGTCCTCGATCACGCACGAGACCGCGAGCATCGAGGCGACCTGTTCCGAGCTCGCCATGTACGCCATCAGGCCTTCGGAGATCGTGCCGGCATCGGACAAGCGCACGACGCCGCGGTGCAGCTCTCCGTTGTAGAGCGTGCGCAGCACCTCGAGCGTGCCGAGCCTCGCGTCGATTTGAAGCAGGCCGCCGCTGCGTGTGACCAGGCCGCGGTTGCTACCATCCGGGTGGGCATCGGCGACGAGCCGACCGCGCGCGTCGGAAGAACGCAGCAGCGCCTGCACGCGATGGGTCGGCGCCATGGTCTCGCGCACCAGCGCCGCGCCGGTCATCAGCTCGCCGAGCAAGCGCCCGGTGGCATCGATCGCGGATTGCGCGGTGAGCGCGGCTTGGACGGTTTCGGTGGTCCGAGCCACGACTACCCGGAACGCACCGTCGTCGGTCATGCCGCGGAGCACCGAATCGGTTGCGGGAGCGTCGGGTGACGTCATGGCGGCGGAGGGTGCGTCGGCGCGAGCCGAGCGGCAAGTTGGCTTCCAGCGTTCTCGCCCGAGCGTACCGCCGCGTCGATACCCGAGCCGTGAAACGCCGCGCCCGCGAGCCAGACCTGATGCGCGGCGAGCGCCGGCTCGAGCGCTGCGAATCGCGTCGCGAGCGCCGGGCTGTGCACCGGCAAGGCGTTGGGCCAGCGGCTCACCCAGGCATGGCGCGGCCGCGCCCCGGTGCGCAACGGCACGACGCGCGCTAGGCCGCGCAGCGCGCGCTCGACCCAGGCGGCATCGTCGAGCGCCCCGTTCGTAGGCTCTGTTTCCGGATCCCTTGCCTCGGGACGGAAGAACACGCGGAAGGAAACGAAATCAGCTGGCGCCCGGCCGGCGAACTTGCTGGTCGTGATCGTGCACGCACGCAAGCCCTCTTGCTGCTCGGCGGTC
>JAYUYY010000595.1:0-4725 GCA_043752225.1 Sandaracinaceae bacterium
GCTCGAACCTCGGCGTGTACATCATGCTCGGCGGCTTGTTCTTGCAGGCGACCAGCATCGTATGGCTCGGCGTCGTGATGTTCTCGGCGTTCGTCGCGTTCACGCTCATCACCTTGCCGGTGGAATTCAACGCATCGAGCCGCGCGGTCGCAGCGTTGCAGGGCGCGGGCATGATCACGGCGCAAGAAGCACAGCCGACCAAGCGGGTGCTCGACGCCGCTGCGCTGACCTATGTCGCTGCGGCGATCTCCGCCGTGTTACAGCTCGTGTACTTTTTGTGGCGGGCCGGCTTGCTCGGGGGCCGGCGCGAAGAATGAGGGCACCATGATCAGGTCTTCGCTCAAGCTCGGGTCGCTGATCGCATGCGTTGCGAGTGTCTCTTTCGCCCGGGCCGACGCCGTCCCGCTCGACGGCAGCGAGCGCGCCAAGCCGGTCGGCAACTGCGTCGCCGTGCGAACCGAAGCGATCTACAGCGGCTACGGCTACAACCATGTCGTCCGGCTCTCGAACACCTGTGGCAAGCCGATGCGCTGCGAGGTTCGGACCGCAGCGACGCCGGAGCCCGTCCGCGTCGATCTCGCCAAAGACGAAGAGAAGGAGCTCACGACGTTCCGTGGGTCGCCCGCCTCGGAAGTGAGCGCCAGCGTGAAGTGCGAGCCCTCGCCTAGCTGAGCGCGCGCCTTCTCGGCAGCAGCCCAGCGCGCGGTGCTAGCGCTTCCAGCACGCAGCGCCGGCCGGCATTGCGACCGGCCGCGTGTTTTTTGCCATCCACAATCCGGCGCGGACGCCACCTCACATGGCGCACGCTCATGACGAAAAACTCATCAATTCCGGACGTGTATGAGTTCGTGATCGTGTGTGCGCAAGGTTTGTGCGAAAACCTCACAGCCGACCCAACAGATGGCGCCACGAGCGGCATTAACCGTTCGTGGCAGACGCAACAGCGGGGATTTACGACATGAAGCAAGCTGAAGCGCTCGTGGCAATCCAGGCCGACAAGCGGGCTTCTTACAGCCCGCTGACGGGGCTCGAGGCGAGCTTCGTTGCGAACTGGGCCGGCCTCGCCCGCGCCTTCGGCATGGACCCGGAGCTCGGCCGCGTGCACGCGCTGACCTTCGTCCGCGACGAGGCCTTGCACGCCACCGCGGTCAGCGTCGCCCTCGACCTCGAGGAGATCGACGCAGCGCGCTTCCTCGAAGAGCTCGTCCGCTGGGGCGTCGTGCGCAAGAGCACCGTCAACGGCTGCACCTGCTTCCAAGCCGATGGCGACCCCTGGTCGTGGTTCATGGTGACGCTCAAAGAGCGCGGCCGGCGCGAGTTTGGCCCCCTGCTCTGCTCGATCCGCGAGACCAACGCGCGCGCCCAAGAGCTGCGCCACACGCTGCCCTCCAGCACGGGCAATGAGCATCGCCGGATCGAGCGCATCGCGCGCTTCACGCAGTTCGTGGAGCAGATCGCGGGCTTGCTCGAGACGTTCGCATCCGTGGGCGCCGGCCCCGTGATGTCCGCGCTCCGCATGGTCGCCAAGGTCCGCGGCCCGCGCTTGGTCCGAGCGCTCTGAGGTTGGGCTTCTGCGTCACGAGCGGCGCGTCACGAAACGCCGCGATGGGCGCTACGCCGGAGACGCCGTTCGTTCGATCCCCTCATCGCGCTCACCGTCGCGGCTGCGCATACGAAGACGATCCGGCTCGCGACCGGCGTGAATATTCTGCCGCAGGCCAATCCGCTGTTGCTCGCGCCCACTGCCCGCGCAAAGGCCGCATCCACCGCTGATTATCGGCGGCACCTCGGAGCCGGCGTTGAAGCGCGTCGCCCGGAAGGCATCGATTCGATCGCGCGCTATGCGGAGCTCGGCGAGCAGCGCTTGGTCGTTCCGCTGCCCGCGCTCGGCGCCCGCAGCCCGATCGAGGGCATCGAAAAGCTGGGCGAAGCGCTCGCCAAGCTGCGCTGAGCAAGCGGTCGCTCGCACTGCGGCGTTCTTGGTGTAGCGTTCGCCCGAATTCAGCACGGGTCGTCGCGATTGTCATAACGCGCGGGTCCTCGCGCTGGTTTCAACGCGCGGGTCCTCGCGCTGGCCTTAACGCGCGGGTCCTCGCGCTTGGGAGAGTCGCACATGCGCTTCAAGTACGGCTGCAATCCGCAACAAGCCTTCGCTCAAGTCGAGCCCGTCGCGGGCGGCAAGATGCCGATCGAGGTGCTCTCGGGCACGCCCGGTTACATCAACTTCCTCGACGCAGTGAACGCGTTTCAACTCGTGATTGAAGCGCGCAAGGCGCTCGGCCTGCCGGCTGCGGCGAGCTTCAAGCACGTGTCACCTGCGGGCGCAGCCGTCGCAACCCCGCTGTCCGCGGAGCTGCAGCAGTCGTACGAAGTCGAAGGCGTGGAGCTCTCGCCGGTCGCGGTCGCGTACGTGCGTGCGCGCGGCGCGGATCCGAAGTGCTCGTTCGGCGACTTCGCGGCGGTGTCCGATGAGGTGGATGTCCCGCTCGCGAAGTACCTGAAGACGCTCGTCTCGGACGGCATCATCGCGCCGAGCTACGCACCCGAAGCGCTCGAGATCCTCAAGCAAAAGAAAAAGGGCAGCTACATCGTGCTGCAAGCCGATGCGACCTTCGTGCCGCCGGCGCGCGAGAAGCGCGAGCTGTTCGGTGTGGTCATGGAGCAAGACCGCAACGCCGTCGAGCTCGGCGATGAGCACGTGCGCAACGTCGTGTGCGGCGAGCTGACGCCCGAAGCAAAGCGCGATCTCGTGCTCGGCCTCGTGGCCCTCAAGTACACGCAGTCGAACTCGGTCGGCTATTCGCTCGACGGTCAGATGATCGGCATCGGCGCAGGTCAGCAGTCGCGCGTCGATTGCACCAAGCTCGCCGGTAGCAAAGCGGATGTCTGGCACCTGCGGCGGCATCCGAAGGTGCTCGGCTTGAAGTTCAAAGCTGGTATTGGCAAGCAAGACCGCATCAACTTCCGCGTGCGTTACATCGAAGGGGACCTCGTGCCCTCCGAGCTGATCGAGCTCAAGGAAGCGCTCGACCAGGCGTTTTCCCCGCTCACCGATGAGGAAAAGCGCGACTGGATGAAGGCGCTGCGCGGCGTGAGCCTCACCTCGGATGGCTTCCTGCCGTTCCGAGACAACGTCGATCACGCGATGAAGCACGGCGTGAGCTTCATCGCTCAGCCCGGTGGCTCGACGCGCGATGACGATGTCGCAGCGGCATGTCGCGAGCACGGCATCGCGATGGCCCACACCGGCGTGCGCTTGTTCCACCACTGACTGCAGTCAGCCGAAGCTGTGCCCTGCGCGCAACAGCGCGAGGCGCTGAAACGCGATTTGCACCAGCGCGTGGTCGAGCCCACCGCTCGCGATCATTCGATCGACCTCTGCGAGCGGATGGAGCTCGACGCGAATGTCTTCGCCGGGATCCTGCTCTTGCGCGCCTTCGAGCACGCAGCCCTCGGCAACGAAGCAGTGCAGTCGATTGCGCATGAACGCGGGATTCGGCGCGACCGAGCCGAGCGAGATCACGCGCTCGCATTTGAAGCCGGTCTCTTCGCGCAGCTCGCGCCGCGCGGCTCCGGCCGGTTGCTCACCGGGATCGATCAAGCCTCCGGGGATCTCGAGCGTCACGTGCTGCGTGCCGAACCGGAACTGATGGATGAGCACGACTTGCCCATCGGGCGTGAGCGGAACGACGTTCACCCAGTCGGGGGAGTCGATGATCGTCGCGTCGATCACGCCGCCGGTGCGCGCGGAAACGAACTGCTCGCGCAGCAGGTTGAACACCACGTGCTCGCGCTCGATCTCACTGGAGATGCGTCGCCATCCTGCGCTCATGCGGCCAGGATACACGCGTACACGCGGGCGTTTCGCTGCGCCGTGCGAGTGAGCTGCTAGCGCGCGGGGATGACGCGAACCTTGGGGCCGTCCGGACCTTCGACGACCTCGACGATCGTGCCTGCTACCGGCGGGCGAGAGCTCGAGCGCGGAAGGGGCCGGTCACCCGCAAACGGTGAGGCGCCACGCCCGTTCCACGGAGAAGCTGGAATCACCTCAGTGAACGGCGCATCGCCACGCGCGCGCGCCGCCATCGCTTCGGCACGCGCTTCGGCGTTCGATGCGGTCCAGACGAAGATCGCGATCAGGCCGAGCATGAAATGACCATCGGCGATCGCGTACGCCGCCATCAGCATCGCAACCACCTTCGCGACACGTGCCGCGATCCGCGTGGCGCGAACGGGCTGCATGCGCAAGGCGAGCACCGCGCGCAGCACGCGCCCGCCATCCATTGGCAGCGCAGGCAGCAGATTGAACACGCCCATGACGACGTTGGCCCAGAACAAGGTTCCGAGCAGCGCGCCAATGCCACGCGACGGATCGATCTCGGCGTCGAGCAGATTCACGCCGAGGGCGCTCGCGACGCCGAACACCACGCCTGCGAGCACGAGGTTCACCGCCGGCCCTGCGAGCGCGACCAGGATCTGCTGTTTCGGATCCTTCGGCATCGACTCGAGCATGGCGACGCCGCCGATCGGATAGAGCGTGATGCCGCGCGTGCGGATGCCGAACCTGCGTGCGGTGAGCGCATGGCCGTACTCGTGCAGCACGACGAACGAGAAGAGCATCACCACGAACAGCACGCTCGAGATCAGCGCACCGATGCCGCGCTCGCTAAAGGCCGAAAAGCCAATCCAGGCGAGCAACAGCAAGAACGTGAGGTGAACGCGAAC
>JAYUYY010000596.1:0-4715 GCA_043752225.1 Sandaracinaceae bacterium
CGGTGGACTCGGTGTTGCCGGTGGTGCCGATGTTTCACGCCAACGCGTGGGCGATCGCGTTCGCGGCGCCGATGGCCGGCGCGAAGCTCGTGCTGCCGGGCGCGCAGATGGACGGCGCCAGCATTCACGAGCTGCTCGAGACCGAGCGCGTGACCTTCACCGCGGCGGTGCCGACGGTGTGGCTGATGCTGCTTCAGTTCTTGGAGTCGCAGAACAAAGAGATCACGACGCTGAAGAAAGTCGCGATCGGCGGCTCGGCGTTGCCCAAGACGATCCTGGACAAGTTCGAGCAGCGTTACGGCGTGTCCGTGATGCACAGCTGGGGCATGACCGAGATGAGCCCGGTCGGCACGGTGGCCGTGGGCAACAGCAGCACCGTTAAGCTCAGCGCCGAGGAACAGGGCGCGCTCAAGCTCAAGCAAGGCCGCGCGCCGTTCTTGGTCGAGATGAAGATCATCGACGACGCGGGCAAAGAGCTGCCGCGCGATGGCGCGACGTTTGGCCACTTGGTCGTGAAGGGTCCGGCGATCGCGAAGAGCTACTTCAAGGGCGAGGGCGGCAAGATCCTCGACGAGCAAGGCTTTTTCGATACCAACGATGTCGCGCACATCGATCGCCACGGCTTCATGCAGATCACCGATCGCTCGAAGGACGTGATCAAGAGCGGCGGCGAATGGATCAGCTCGATCGAGATCGAGAACGTCGCGGTCGGTCATCCCGACGTCGCGGAGGCGGCGGTGATCGGCCTGCCGCACCCGAAGTGGGATGAGCGGCCGTTGCTCATCGTGGTGCGCAAGCCGAACACGAGCGTGACCAAGGAAGCGATGCTCGACTTCTTGCAGGGCAAGATCGCGAAGTGGTGGATGCCGGATGACGTCGCGTTCGTCACCGAGATCCCGCACACCGCGACCGGCAAGATTCAGAAGCGCACGCTGCGCGAGCAGTTCCAAGGGCATGTGCTGCCGAGCGTGAACACGACGCGCTGAGCCGAGCAGCGCCGAGCAGCGCTGAGCGGTTCCCCCAAAGATACCTATCGCAAAGGTCGCGAGCGATCGGTCAACACCGATCGCGATGTCGATGTACTATGCCGCGCCCCGCGGGGGATCTGCGGGTGCTCGAGGAGGATTGCTATGCATCGTTTTCTCATTTTGAGTTGTGCCATCGCGCTTACCGCGATCGGTTGTGGCAGCGAAGACCCGTCGGCGACTGAAGCCAGCGAGCCCGAGGTCACAGAGACCACGGGTAACGAAGCGCCTACTGCGCAAGCGCCCGCCGAGCCCGCACCGGTCGTGGCCGAGGCACCGCCTGCAGCGGCACCGCCCACGCCCGCACCGCAGCCACCGGCTGCGAGCGTCATCGTCACGCACAAGGTGAAGGATTTCGCCGCGTGGAAGACGGCGTTCGACGCGCACGAGCAAGCGCGCAAAGACGCGGGCTTCATGGGTCACGCGATCATGATCGACAGCGCGAAGCCCGACACGGTCTCGCTCTGGCTGCCGACCAACGATCTCGCGAAGGCCGAAGCGTTCGGCACGAGCCCTGAGCTCAAGAAGACCATGAAGGATGCGGGCGTCGTTGGGAAGCCGACGATGATGTACATGAATCACGTCGCGATGAGCCCGCCCAGCGCGGACGGCTCGATGCCGAAGTACGGCGCGGTGATGGACCACAAGGTCAAGGACTTCGCGGCGTGGAAGACGGCGTTCGATGCCGACGACCAAGCACGCAAGGACGGCGGCATCACCGGCTACGCCGTGAGCCAAGATCCCAAGGACCCGAACCACGTCACGGTGTGGCTCGAGTCGTCCGACAAGGACAAGCTCACCGCCATGACCACGAGCAAGGAGCTCGCTGCGAAGATGAAGGCCGCCGGCGTCAAGGGTAAGCCGAAGACGACGATCGTCGAAAACGGCGAATTCAAGATGTACCAGTGAGGTCGCCCGCGCTGCGGTAATCGCAGCGCTGCTCGCCTTGGATGAAGGGCTGCCGCACTTTCGAGTGCAGCGGCCCTTTGTTTTTAAGTCGGCGGTTCGCTACATGCAGCGGCCATGCTGTGGTCTCGGCGTATCTCGCTGCTCGCGTGCTCGCTTGCGTGTCTGTGCGGCGCGCTCGCGTGCTCGAACGGAGCGAGCAAGGAGCCACCGCCCGCTGCGGCTGCAAAGACGGCGGCGACCACGCCGGACGCGGCCGCGCTCGCGGAGACGGAGCGCAAGGCGGCGATCGATCGCGACTTCCCGCTGCACGGCCTGGTGACCGGTGTGCAGCTCAAGGTGCGCAAAGAGCCTAGCCCTGAAGCGCTGACCGTCGGTTGGTTGCGGGTCGGCGCGCGCGTGCGGCTCGCGCGCGATCCGGTGAAGACGCGCACGTGCAGCAGCGGGTTCTATCGCTTGCAGCCGACCGGCTACGCGTGCGCGGGTGAAGGCATCGAGGTCGCACCGACTCCGCCCGTCTCGCCGATCGCGCTCACGCCTGCGGCGACCGACGCGCCGCTGCCGTACCAGTACTACTTCGTCAAAGAACCGAAGGTGCCGGAGTACCACCGCTTGCCGTCACGTGATGAGCAGCGCGAGTCGCGCGACTTCTTGGCGCGCTACGACGAGCTGTTCGGCAAGAGCCCTTCGCACGCGGCCAAGCTGATGAGCGGTCAGCTCACCAATGAGCCCGCGGTGCCGCTGTTCATTCGCAGGTTCTTGGATCGCGGGTTCTTCGTCGCGGGCGCAGGCATCGAGGAGCGCGCGTCGCGCAACTTCGTGCGAACGGTGAAGGGCAGCTACATCAAGGAGAGCTCGCTCGAGAAACGCAAAGGCTCAGCGTTTCATGGCGAAGAGGTGAACGCGGAGCGCGCGCTTCCGCTCGCGTGGGTGGTGCGTGAAGCGCAACCGTTCATGGTCAAGCCGCGCGATGATGGATCGCTGCGGCTCGTGCCGGCGGAAGGTGCGCCGCCGCTCTTGCGCCAAGCGCTCGTGCCATGGATCGGTCGCGAGCGCGTCGGCGACACGCTCTTCAACAAGCTCGCGGATGGGCACTATGTGAAGGCGTGGTTTCTTGCGGTCGCCGAGGCGATCAAGCGGCCCAAGCAGATCCCAGCGGATGCGCCGTGGGTGCACGTGAACCTCGAGCAGCAAACGCTGGTCGCGTATCGCGGCGACTCGGCGGTGTACGCGACGCTCGTCTCGAGCGGGGTGCAAGGGCACGACACGCCGATCGGCCTGTTCGAGATCCGGCAGAAGTACGTCGCAAACGGGATGAGCGATCTCGGACCGGAAGCGGGTGATGAGCGCTACAGCATCGATGACGTGCCGTGGACGCAGTACTTCTCCGGCTCGATCGCGCTGCACGGTGCGTTCTGGCACGACCGCTTCGGCCTGCAGCGCTCGCACGGCTGCGTGAACCTCGCGCCGTACGACGCGCACCGTGTGTTCAATCACACTTGGCCCGAGGTCGGTGAAGGCTGGCACGGGGCGACGACCGACAAGACCGGCTTGCTCGCGAGCAAGGTGTTGATCACGAACGGGCTCGGCGAGGAAGCCATTGCTGCGGCGCTCGCTCCGCCGCCGCGCGAGGCTGCGCAAGCCGCGACGGCGGTTGCTGCGCCTGCCGCGCCCGCAGCGCCTGAAGCGCCGAAGCCGCAAGACCCGCAGTAGGCTCAGAGCATGCCGAATGCGCAAATCCGCATCTGCTTCGTGTGTCTCGGCAACATCTGTCGTTCGCCCACGGCGGAGGGCGTGATGAAGAAGCTCGTCGCCGACGCGGGGCTCGGCGATCGCATCTTCATCGACAGCGCCGGCACGGGCGCGTGGCACGAAGGTGAGCTCGCGGATCCGCGCAGCCGAGCCGAAGCGCTGCGCCGCGGTCTCACGCTGACCAGCATTGCGCGTCAGGTGGTTGCGGAGGACTTCGACGACTTCGACTATCTGATCGCGATGGATCGGCAGAACGAGCGCGATTTGAAACGACTCGCGAATGATAGCGCTGTCGCGCCGGAGCTCCCCTCCGGGTCGCCGATGGGTGCTGGCCTGCGTTCAAGACAACGGCGCGCGAAGATCTCCTTGCTGCGCAGCTACGCGGACAAGGTGTCGGAGCTCGACGTGCCCGACCCGTACCAGGACGGTCCTCGCGGCTTCGTCGACGTCTACGACATCTGCGTTTCGGGCTGCACGGGCTTGCTCGCACATCTGCGGGGCGAGCACGGGCTGTAGCGGGGCGCAGATGAGCGAACGCGCGCTCGAAGCGGTGTTGCACGCAGCGCTTGGCCAGCGCGTGACGCAGCTGCGCGCCGTGAGCGGAGGCGATATCAACCACGCGCGCTGCGCGACGCTCGAGGATGGCGCGCGCGTCTTCGTGAAAACCCAGGCGCATGCGCCCGCTGCGTTCTTCAAGCGCGAGGCGCAAGGCCTGCGCTGGCTGCAAGCGGCTGCGGCCGTGCGCATCCCGCGCGTGCTCGCGCTCGCAGACGCGCAGGACGATGCGCCGGCTTTTCTCGCGCTCGAATGGATCGAGCCCGGCAAACGGGCGCGCGATCACGATGAGCAGCTCGGGCGCGGGCTCGCGGCGCTGCACCGCGCAGGCGCGCCGAGCTTCGGCTTCGCGAACGACAACTTCCTGGCGACCTTGCCGCAAGCCAACGCGCCACGCGCGGATTGGCCGAGCTTCTACGCGCAACGACGGCTCTTGCCGCTGTTCGAGCGCGCGCGTGCCAAAGGGCTCTTCTTGAC
>JAYUYY010000597.1:0-4711 GCA_043752225.1 Sandaracinaceae bacterium
CGGCCGTACGCCTGGCGTTTGGCAGGCTCGGCGCTCCTCGCCCGTGTGCATGGCTACACACTGCGATTGCGCCCCTGAATACCCGGTGATACGGTGCGCGCGGGTGGCATCTCGTGAGCAACACCTGTTTGCGAGAGACGCCCTACGAATCAAATCTCCTGTTCGGGCAATAACCGAGTCCTGGACTTCAGCGTGAGCCTGCACGACCGCACGACCGAACGCGCCGAAAGCGCGCGTTGCTCCACTGCCCGCCGCTCGTTCGAGCGCAGCGATCGCAGCGTGCATTTCGTCGAAGCCGGCAACCGCGACACGCAGCTCCTCCGCGCCGATTGGGGTCGGCGCGATGGCCGCATCGCGGTGAGCTGTCCGAACAATCAAGCTTCTAAGCCCCCTCGTATGAGCCACGTTCATGACGTTTACCGAAGCCGCTTTGGAGGTTCTCCGCAGCGCGGGTGAGCCTCTGCATTTCAAAAGAATCACTGAGATCGCGATCGAGCGAAACCTCCTCTCTCACGTCGGAAAAACACCTGAAGTCACGATGAGCTCGCGACTCGCTACCCTGGTCAAAAAAGACCGGAGCGAGACGCGGATCGTCAAGGTGCGTCCCGGCGTCTTCGCCATCCGGGAGCAATCCATGCAACGAGACAAAGAGTCCGCTGCTGCGGCCGAGCGCCGCGGCACGTCCGACGAACAACCGTCAGACGATCAAGCCATCGAAGCACAAGGCGCAACCGAGCAAGCGCCCACCAAGCCCGAGCGTCCGCCGCTTCCGGGTTTCGATGTATTTCCTGCCGAAGCCGACGACGACGATCCGATCCTCGGCGGCCTCGACGAAGCGGTGAACGAAGCCGGCACCGACAGCAACGGTCGGCGCCGTCGTCGGCGCCGTCGTCGCGGTAAGGGCGAGCTCGGTGCCGAAGGCGGTCCCGAGAACGGCGCCGCGAGCGTTCAAGCGCCGATCGCGCGCGAAGAGCGTCCGCGCGAAGAGCGTCCGCGTGAAGAACGTCCGCGTGAAGCGCGCGATCCGCGTGAAGCGCGCGATCCGCGTGAAGCGCGCGATCCGCGTGAAGCGCGCGGTCCGCGTGAGCGTGACGTGCGTGACACGCGCGACGCACGCGATCACCGCGACCAACCGCCGCGCGATCACCGCGAGCATCGCGACCCTCGCGATCGAGACCGGGATCGTCCCGATCGCAATGCCGAGCGCGCGCGTCACCCCGAGCCGGCGCTCGATCTCAATCGCGAGCCGGGCGATGGCGATTTGCTGGGCAAGGACCTCGCGGATGCCGCTTATCACGTGATGTCGCGTGGTGATCGCGTCGCGCTGAGCTTCCCGCGCGTCGCCGACTTGCTCGTGCGTCGGGGTCGCTTGACCGGCGCTCCCGACGCGCTCGCTCCGACCGTGGCCGCCTCGTTGCGCGCCGACGTCGCGCGCGCTTCACAACGTGGAACGCGTTCGCGCTTCCGCATCGCACAACAGCGCGTCGGCTTGACCGAGTGGTTGTTGCCGCGTGAAGCGCTCCGTCACGAAGAGCTCGCAGGCCAGAGCGCCGAACGCCAGCGCGACTACGTGCGTCGCGCATTCGTCGCGCGCATGAACGACCTGCCCGCGGCGGGCTTTGCCGAGATCATCGCGACCTGGCTCAACACCGAAGGTGTCACCGCGCTGCGCGCAGTCCGCCGGCCCGGTAGCTCGGGACGCGAGTTCCACTTCGCAGGTACGCGACGCCGCGGCACCGAAGAGACGCGCCTTGCGATCGTCGTGCAGCGCTCCGGTCGCGATCTCGATCGCGAGACCGTGATCGCGACGCGCGGCTCGCTTCACCACTACGCGAACGCGACCGGGACGTGGCTGATCACGACCGGCCGTGTCACGAGCGGCGCGCGCGAAGAAGCCGTGTCCGAAGGCGCAGCGCCATGCGCGCTCTTCGAAGGCGTCGAGCTCGCCCAGGCGATGGAACGCTCGGGCATCGGCATCCGGATCCACCACGTTCCGCTGTGCGACATCGATCTCGATTTGCTCGAGGCGCTCGGCGATACGGGCGACACTCGTGCGCGGCGTGAAGAGCCGATCGGACGCGAGCGCGACGACCGCGACGCGCGCGACAGCCGCGGCGGCCGAGGCGATGGCCGCGACAACCGTGACGGTCGCGATGCCAACCGCGATCCTCGCGATGCCAACCGCGACGGTCGCGATAACCGCGATAACCGCGATGGTCGCGACAACCAAAACAACAACGACCGACCGCGTCCGCAGGATCGTTTGCGCGGGCGCCAACGCGGCCCGAGCCCTGCCGAGCGCACCGCTGAGATGGCTCAGGGCACGGGCGACAGCGCTGCCTCGATAGAGCCCGCCGAAGGCGGCGAAGAGCAGGCTGAGACCGAGCTCGAGCGACGCGAGACCGACATCTTCGAGCTGCGCGGAGACGGCCAGGCGGAGACCGATCGCCCGTCGACCGTGGCAGCCGCGGAAGACGCGAGCCACGATGACGACGACGACGTTCAAAGCGAAGGCGAACGCGCGCTCGCCGACGCCGAAGATGAAGACGACGACGCGGACGAAGAATCGGATGACCAAAACGAGTCAGACGATTCGGACGAGTCCGACGACTCCAGCGACGACGACGCAGATGACGCAGACGACGCGGACAAAGAAAACGAGCGCTGAGACGCAGAGAGGCGTGCGCCGAGCATGAGCAAGAACGACGCAACGACTGACCTACTGCGAGCTCCAATGGAGATTTGCTGGCAGTTCAGCTACGCGATCGATCAAGAGCAGCTCGGCCGCCTGTATTCAAAGGCCAAAGAGCTCCAGTGGGATGCCGCGACAGACATCCCCTGGAGCCGTCCAATCGATCCGTCTCGACCGATCGTGGATGAGGAGCAGTTTGGCCTCACTGCGATTCCGTTCGTGCAGCGACTGCCCAAGAGCACGCAAGAAGCTTTGCGTGCGCACATTGCGGCCTACCAACTCTCGCAGTTTCTACACGGCGAGCAGGGCGCGTTGATGACGGCCGCGGCGCTCACACACGCGGTCCCGGACTACGAGGGCAAACTGTTTGCTGCGACCCAGACGATGGACGAAGCGCGCCATGTCGAGGTCTACGACCGCTACATCAAGAAGCTCGCCGTCATCTATCCGATCGGCCATTGGCTCAAAGAGCTGATCGACTTCACGCTCACGGCGAATCACTGGGTCAAAATCGCGATCGGCATGAACATGGTGGTCGAGGGCTTGGCGCTCGGCGCATTTCACAACATGCGCAAGGTCACGACCTGCGAGCTGCTGCGCGAGATCCTCACCTACGTGATGCGCGACGAAGCGCGCCACGTCGCGTTCGGCGGCGTGTACGTCGGCAAGACGATCGCTGCGATGCACCAGGACGAACGCGAAGACATCGCGCAGTTCGCGTGCGACTCGCTGGTGATGATGCGCAACGCGCGTCTGCGGCGCGGCGACCAGTTCGACCCCGGCTTTCTCCAAGTGCTGCAGGCGGCGAACGTCGACCCCATGGACCTCGCGCGCGGCTATGCCGAAGCCAAAGCGCTCGGCATCCGCGCCGTGCCGCCCACCGATCAAGTGCATGCGTTCAAGCATCTGATGATGCCGGCGCTGTTTCGCGTGGGCGCGATCACGCCCCGCACGCGCGGCCTGCTCGAGCAGCAAGGCATCAAGATCAACGAAGATCTCAGCGTGCTCGAATCACTCGAAGAGCACCTCGAGATGCCGAGCTGAGCGCGCGGCGTGAGCGACCGAGTCACTATTGAGGAAGGCGTCGTCTTCGGCCACCCCGGCGGCGTCGAGCTAGCGTGCGACATCTTCCGGCCACCGACCGCGCTCGCGAATCGCGCAGGGGTGCTGTTGCTCCACGGTGGTTCCTGGCAGCGCGGTGATCGCAGTCAGCTGCGCGGCTATGGGATTCAGCTCGGCCGCGAAGGCTTCGTGTGCGTTGCATCGAGCTATCGCCTGACGACGGCGTCTCCGTGGCCAGCGCAGATCCAAGACGTCAACGCGGCGATCGATTTCATGCACGCCCGCGCCGACGAGCTGGGGATGGATCGCGACAAGCTGAGCCTGCTCGGAGCGTCTGCCGGTGGCCATCTCGCGTTGCTCGCGGCGAGCACGCGCGCCGGCACCGCGAGCTATGTCCCGGCCTTCGAGCCCGAGCGCGGCGCCTTGCTGGCCGCGGGCGACGACTCGGACGGAGCGAGCGGCTCGGGCTCGGTGCGCGCGGT
The DNA here is from genome assembly GCA_043752225.1 of Sandaracinaceae bacterium. GTDB lineage: Bacteria > Myxococcota_A > Polyangia > Polyangiales > JAFGIB01 > JAYUYY01. Next base: position 4,237 of record JAYUYY010000597.1, read on the forward strand.
GGTCGCGATCTTCCCTCCGACCGAGCTCTCACCCCGCGACGCGATGACACCCGCCGCGGTTCCTGCCTTCGCGTTGTTGGGCGATCGCGATACGCCGGAGGCCGCGCGGCTGGCGAGCCCGATCGCCCACGTGCACCCGGGCCACCCGCCGACGCTTCTCTTGCATGGGAACGGCGACGAGTTGGTGCCGCCGGCGGCGAGCCTGCGCATGTATGAGGCACTGGTCGATGCGGGGGTCCCGACCGAGCTCCACATGGTGGCCGAGCAGCCGCACGGCTACGTGCTGCAGCGCGACTTCCATAGATTGAGCGTCCAGACGATCGCGCTTTTCCTAAGGCGTTACCTGGGTCTTCGCGCAAATGCTGCGACGCTTTCGAGCACCGCACGTGCGCTCGGCAACGCCTAAGACCGCCCATCTGCGGCTTGGGACGCAGTCCCCAACCGTGTGCGATCGAGCAAGCGCAGAGCCTCTGCT
>JAYUYY010000598.1:0-4708 GCA_043752225.1 Sandaracinaceae bacterium
TCATGCAGAAGGCCGAGCGGATTTCGCCTTCGAGCAACGGCTTGAGCCAGCGCTCTTTGATCGCGGCGTTGCCGAAGCGCTCGAGCACTTCCATGTTGCCGGTGTCCGGCGCCGAGCAGTTCATCGCCTCGGAGAGCAGCGGGTAGAAGCCCGTGATCTCGGCAATAGGCGCGTACTCGAGGTTCGTGAGACCACCGCCGCGCTCGCTATCGGGCAAGAACAGATTCCAAAGGCCGCGTGCGCGCGCCTTCTTCTTGAGCGCTTCCACGACGGCCGTGGGCTGCCAGCGGTCGCCTTCCTTCACTTGCGCTTCGAACACGCGCTCGGCTGGACCGACTTCTTGGCGCGCGAACTCGAGCGCGTTTGCTTGGAGCGCCTTGGCGCGTTCCGAGAACTGGAAGCTCATCTCGAACGACATGCATGCCTCGCTTTTTCAGACCCGCTTGCGGCCGATGCGGTTGAAAACGCGCACCGGTCCGCAGCGCGCGGGAGCATAGGGGCAGAGCGCAGACGCGACAACGGCGCCCACGGGTCATCGCAGGCGCACGCGCAGGCCAGATTATCGGTCGCTAATATCCCGATAACCGGGCGAAGCGGTCGCGATGGTAGGCGGCGTCGCCGAAGGTCATCTCGCAGGCGCGCGCGCGCTTCATGAAAAAGCCGATTTCGTGCTCGTCCGTCATGCCGATGCCGGCGAAAATCTGCACGGCTTCGTTGGTCACCAAACAGTAAGCATCGGACAGCCGCGCCTTCGCGAGCGAGACCAGCGCAGCCCCATCGGGCGCGCCGCTGTCGAGCGCGCGCGCTGCAGCCATCACGGCGCTGCGACCGAGCTCGATCTCGATGTACATGCGCGCTGCGCGATGCTTGAGCGCTTGAAAGCTGCCGATCGCGACGCCGAACTGCTTGCGTTCTTTGAGGTACGCGTTCGTGCGCTCGAAGGCTTCGCTCATGCCGCCGAGCATCTCGCCGCACAGCGCGACGGTCGCGCGATCGACCGCGCGCTCGAGCAGGGTAAAGCCTTCGTCGGGCGCACCGATCACCTCGCTCGCGGGCACTTGCACGCGCTCGAGGCGCAACGTCGCGGCGTTGAGCGCGTCGACGCGCGACTCGCGGATCGCGGCGAGTCCTTGCGCAGCCGCCGGCACCCAGAACAGCGTGATGCCGTGGCGATCGCGCGGCTCACCCGAGGTTCGCGCGCTGACCACGTAACCGTTCGCGCCGAAGCCGCCCCAGACGTGCGATTTCTCGCCGCGCAACGTGTACGTGTTGCCATCGCGCTCGACGCGCATTGAGACCTCTGCGAGCTCGTGGCGCGCGACGCGCTCACCGTGCGCGAGCGCGAGCACCCGCTGGCCTTCGATCGCCGGACCGAGCACCGACTCTTTGAGCGCAGCCGAGCCGCCCTGTGCGATCAGATCCGCAGCCAGCATGATCGAGGGGATTAGCGGCTCGGGCGCGAGCACACGACCGAGCGCTTCGGTCACGACGATCATCGACGACAGACCGAGCCCGATCCCGCCATCGCGCTCCTCGAACGGAATCGCGGTGAAGCCGAGCTCGGCCATGCGCGCATACACGTCGCGCGAATACCCGAGCGCGGTTTTGTCTTCGTACGCCGCGGCGCGCAGCTTGCGCAGCCGTGCGACCGCGGTCTTGCCCTCGTATGCGGCATCGCGCGCGAACGACGCGGCGGTGGAGGCGAGGATGCGTTGCTCTTCGTCGAGCACGAGCGATGGGTTTGGTGCGTTCATGCTCGGCCTCAATCCGGAAGATCCAAGACGCGCTTGGCGATGATGTTGAGCTGCACTTCGCTCGTGCCGCCTTCGATCGTGTTGCCGCGCGAGCGCAGCCACGCGCGCGTCTGCGCGAGATCCTCGGAGGCAAAGCCTTCGCCTTCCCAGCCGAGCGCTTGCGGTCCACGCACCGAGAGCATCAGCTCTTCGCGGCGCTGATTGAGCTCGGTTCCGTAGACCTTGAAGATCGACGACTCAGGGCCCGGCTTGTGGCCGGCTTTGAGGTTGTCGGTGCTGCGCTGCACCGTGAGCAAGAACGCGCGGTGGTCCATGCTCAGCTGCGCGATGCGGTCGCGCACGATCGGATCGGCGATGCGTCCATCGCGCTCGCCGACGTGATCGCGCGCCAGATCTGCGAGCGGATTTCTCGGTGGACCGCCGGCTTCGCTCCGTCCCCCGCCGCCGCCGAACAAGCTACCGATCATGTTGCGCTCGTGACCGAGCAACGCTTTCGCGACCGTCCAGCCGTTGCCGAGGCCCGCGATCACGTTCTTCATGCTCGCCTTGGCGTCGGTGAAGAACGTCTCGCAGAACGGAGACGCGCCGCTGATCAGCTTGATCGGCCGCACCTCCACGCCCGGCTGCGCCATGTCGAGCAGCACGAAGGTGATGCCTTGCTGCTTTTTCACGCTGGCGTCGGTACGCACGAGCGCGAACATCCAGTCGGCCTTCTCGCCGTAGCTGGTCCAGATCTTCTGGCCGTTGATCGTGAGCGTGTCGCCCTCAATCACCGCAGACGTTTGCACCGAAGCGAGATCGCTGCCTGCGCCCGGCTCCGAGTAGCCCTGACACCAGCGGATCTCGCCGCGCACGATCTTCGGGATGTGCTCCTGCTTTTGATCCTCGGTGCCGAACTGCAACAGCGTCGGACCGATCATCGAGAGCCCGAAGCCGGTGAGCGGCATCGGCAGCTTGAGCCTGCCCAGCTCTTGCTCGAGCACGCGCGCCTGCGCGCTATCGAGCCCACCGCCGCCGTACTCCTTGGGCCACGTCGGTGCGGTGAAACCGCGCGCCGCCATCAGCGCGCAATAGGCCTTGCTCTCCGGATGCGGGAGCTCGGGCTTGCGACCGCCCCAAAAACCTTGCTCGGCCGCGCCGGCTGCTCCGCGCAGGCTCGTCGGCACCTCGCGCTCGAGAAAGCCTCGCACCTCGTCTCGAAAACGATCGAGCTCGCTCATGCCATCGCTCTCCTCTGCGGCTGCCACCACAGCATCACAGTGAGCCGGCGTCCTAACAGAGGCCAAGCCGGCTGGCTACAGCTCCGATTGGGAGTCACCAGCCGCTACGTGAGCAGGCCAAGCGAGGTGAGCTCGCGACGTAAAGCAGCGACGTCGCGCTCGAAGTGAAACGCGGGCATGCTCACCGCACGCGCGGCCGCACAGTTCCTCGACCGATCGTCGACGAACAAACACTCCTGCGGTGTTACGCCGAGCGTTCGACACGGCCCGAGGTACGCCTGCGGATCGGGCTTGCGCACGACCGTGTGACACGAGACGAACGTCGGCTGAACGTAGCGCGTGATGCCGAGTGGCTCGGTGCAGAGCGTGTACCAAGCTGGGTAGTTCGAGAGCAGATGCATCGGCGTGCCGCGGGCGTGAAGCTCCGCGACCAGCGGCTCCATCCCGTCGATCCACGCGTAGCCGTCCGCGACGTGACGCTTGAACGCTTCGCCGTCGAAGCTGCGACCGTCGCTAAAGAACGAAGCGAACAGCTCACTCTCGCTGATCGCGCCGAGCTCGAACTTGCCCCACGCGCTCGGATGCTTCTGCGCCAGCAACTCGTCGAAGCTGAGCCCGAAGAACGCCGCCATGTGCGTAAAGAACGGATCGGACACCAGCGTGTCCATCAAGTCCCAAAGGATGATCCGCACCACGGGCGCAGCCTAACGCCTAATGCATGCGGCGATACAGGCCGACGACGACGCCGAGCACGTGCGTGGAGCGCCAGTCGTCCTTAGAGATGATGATGTCGCGCATCGTCTCGTTGGCGGGCTTGAGCCGGATGCAGTCCGCTTCGGGGTAGTAGTACTTGCAGGTCGCTTCATCGCCGACGAGCACCACGATGATCTCGCCCTTGCGCGCTTCGATCTGCTTCTTCACGAAGACGTAGTCGCCGTTGTGAATGCCGGCATCGATCATCGACTCGCCGCTCACGCGCAGGCCGAACACTTCACGCGCGCCGCCAAGCATCATGCGATCCACGCGCACCGTGTCTTCGGGTTGCTGAATCGCTTCGGTCAGCAGGCCGGCTGCGACGCGGCCGAGGATCGGGACCTCGACCAGGTCGTCGGTCTCGACCGCGGTCAGCATGCCGCGGGCGACCTCGCCGTTGCGCGTCGGTCGCAGCGCGCGCGACTTCATGTCTTCGCGCGCGAGATAGCCTTTGCGCTCGAGCGCACGGAGGTGATCGTTGACTCCGTTGGTGCTGCGAATGCCCATGAAGTTTCCGATCTCTCTGAGGGTGGGCGGGTAGCCGCGCTCCACGATCGACGACTCGATGAAGCGCAGGACCATTTGCTGGCGGTCGGTAAGCTTTTGCACGGGATCCCTCTGTCCTTCCGCGCGCTTATTTGAATTGAGCCGCGCGGACATCGGTTCAGCACTGTTCGCGTGGATAGGTGCGACACAGGGATACGGAACGCTTGGACAGATGTCAAGTTCTTGGACGATGACGCTCGTTCAGTCCTGCTCGGCGGGGTGGTCGTCGTGCGGGTCGTCGTGGCGGTGGCGCATGCGACTGGCGAGCGCTTCGAGTGGGTTGAAGCCGAGGATCTGCGTGAGGCTCGCGACTCTCGAGACGCGGTCGCGCGCGAGTGAGGCGAGCGATGCGAACGGTCCGACGTAGCTCGCGAGGTCCAGACCGCCGAAGACCTCCGCGGTGCGCGTGCCCGCGGCGCGCAACGCATCCGCGCC
>JAYUYY010000599.1:0-4701 GCA_043752225.1 Sandaracinaceae bacterium
CGGAAACTCGGATATGCGCGAGCTCCGCACGGGCTCTCGGTTTCCGAGTTTCCGAGAACCGTCCCCTACAGCGCCCTCAGTGCAGATCGGCGAAGGCCAAGCTGACGACGCCGAGGACGATGCACGCGGCGCCGAACAACCGAGCAGGCGCTGCTTTCTCCTTGAGCACGCGAGCGCCGAAGTACGTGCCGATTAAGGTCGAGAGCTCGCGCGCCGGCGCCACGTGGCTGATCGGCGCGAGCTGCATCGCGAACAGCACAAGGATGTAGCCGAGCGGGCCGAGCAGACTGACCGTCATGACCGGCCGCGCATAGTCACGTGCTTCCTGCCGCACCTCGGCTCGAGCCAACCATGCTCGGGGTGTGAGGAGGAGCATGCGCAGCACATTGCCTGCGTAGTCGACGATGAACGGCGAGATCATGAGCACCTTGACCGCCCAGCCGTCGTTGATCGTATAGGCGGCGGTGAACATGCCGGTGCCGATGCCGAAGAGCACGCCTGCGCGCGGGGCTTTGTGCGTTTTGCTCAGCATGCCGGACACCAGCAGGATGCCGCTCACGACCAGCACGACGCCGAGCAGCGATATCCACGTGACGCGCTCGCCGAGCAACCACGCGGCGAGCACGAACGAGAACAGCGGACCCGAGCCGCGCACCAGTGGGTAGACCAGCGAGAGATCCGAAGCGCGATAGCCCGCCTGGAGCATGAGCGAGTAACCGATATGCAGCACGGCCGTCGCGCCGAGCGAAGCCCAGTGGATCCACTGAAACGATGGCCGCGTCACGAGCACGATCGCGACGATCACCGGCGTGTAGATGGCTACGGCGAGCGTCGAGTACATCCACACGAAGTGCCGAGCGTTCGCCGCGCGCTTGGCGGAGAGGTTCCAGGTCGCGTGCGTGATCGCAGCGAGCAGCACGGCGACGAGAGCGAGCAACGGCATGCGGGTGCGCGCGCCCTCTAACCGCGCGGTTGCATAAGCCAGCGCCCGACGGTCGCGCCGAGCTCTGCCATCGACATCGGCTTGTAGAGCACGCCGTCGACCAAGCTGCGTTCCTTCGCGGGCACGTCTTGGCCTGTGAAGAAGAGAACCGTGGCGCGTGGCGCAGCGGCTCTGAGTTGATCGAGCGCGCGTTGAATCGGGAAATCCGGCATCGAGCGGTCGAGCAGGATCACGTCGGGCTTCACACCCAAGGCGAAGAGCCGCGCGACCGAAGCTTCATCGAACGCCGAATGCGCGACGTGGCCGAACGTACGCAGCGCGGCTTCGACGACGCTGCGCAAAGCGGGCTCGTCGTCGATGACGATCACGGTGCCGCGCAGCTGTCCTTGTGCGTGGGATGCCGCGTGGGATGCCGCGTGGGATGCGTTCGGCGCTTCGATGGCTGGAGCGCTCCGATCGATCGGCAATGAGTCGACAGGCAAATAAATGTTGGCCGTGGTGCCCGCGCCAGACGTGGATTCGAAACGCAAGAAGCCGCCGTGATCGCGGATGAGCGCGTAGCTCGTGGCGAGGCCCAAGCCCGTGCCGCGTCCGGGCTCCTTGGTGGTGAAGAACGGCTCGAACAGGCGCGCCTGCACTTGAGCGTTCATCCCGACGCCCTCGTCTCGCACCGCGATGCGCACGTGGCTCCGTGGCTCATTCTTGGAGCCCTTCGCAACGACCTGCTCCTCCGAGATCGCAACGCGGATCGGAGCCGTGCTTGCGTGCGCGTGCTGCGGGCCGAGCACCACGGCGTCGCGCGCGTTGATGAGTAGGTTCACGACGACTTGTTCGATCGCGGCGGCATCACAACGAACGGCTCGATGCGCGCCTTCACGCGTCAGCTCCAGCTTCACCTGCGCGGCAAAAGTGCGCTCGCACATCGAGATCGCGCGCTGCACGATCGGCTCAATGTCCTGAGCTTTGCGCTCGCCTTCGTTGCGCTGCCCCGCGAAGGTCATGAGCTGCACGACCAGCTCCGAGGCGCGCTGCGCGGCGTGCTTTGCGTCGAGCACGAGCTGCTTGCGCGAGAGCTGTGCTTCGTGCAGCAGCAGATCGAGTGTCGGTACGATCACCGCGAGCATGTTGTTGAAGTTGTGAGCGACGCCCGCGGTGAGCGCGCCGACGGCATCGATCTTCTGCGCCGCGCGCAGGTGCTCCTCGAGCAGGTGCTGCGCGGTGACATCGAGGAAGCCGCCCATCATGCTCACGACACGGCCTTGCGGGTCGCGCTCGGCGCGGCCGCACGGCATGATCCAACGCACGCTCCCGTCGGGCCGCACGATGCGGTGACTGCGATAGTCGCCGCCGGTTTCTGGGATGCTCTCGAACGACCTCGCGACCTGCGCGTGATCATCGGGGTGCACGAGCTTTGGAATGTAATCCGACGGATGCACCGGCTCCTCGCAGCCCGTCATCTCATGCATGCGCGCGTTCCACTCGACCTTGTCGGTCGCGACGTCCCAGCTCCACAAGCCCATGCCCGTGGCCTCGACCAAGATGCGCAGCTTCTCTTCGCTCGCGCGGAGCGCTTCGGCGCGCGCCACGTGCTCGGTGACTTCCAACGCGATCACGCACACCGCGCGCTGACCCGCGCCGTAATCCACGGGGACCGCGCGACTCTCGTAGTACGCGACTGCGTCGCCAGGCCCGACGGTGCGCATGACGAAGGGGCTCAGCTCGCCGGTGCGCAATGCGGACGCGATCGCTTCGCGTTGACGCTGGTGGTACTCGGGCGCGGTGAACTCCTCCACGGAGCGTCCGATCACCTCTTCGAGCTTGAAGCCGGGCTGCACTCGATTGATGTAAAGAATGCGCAGCTCGGCATCGACCAACACGACGAACGCGGGCACGGCCTGCAGCACGCTGCGCAAGAAGCCTACGTTCTCGTAAGGGCGCTCGCTGCGGGCCTCGCGCTCTGTCTCGGCCGGACTCATGCCGCAGAGGATGCCACATGCGAACAAAGTGTGATGTCCACGCCAATCGTGTGCCGGCTTCTCAGAACCGAGCGGACGCAAACGCTAATCCGCGAAGCGTTCGGCGACGCCTGAGGTGCAAGGCGCGTTCGTGCAGTAGGGCGTGACCGCGCTGCGGCATTCGGCCATCGAGCGCGCGGCGTGTGGAGCGCTCTTGGAGTGCTCAGTGACGACCCGCCATGCGAGCGCTTGCAGGGCTGCGGCGCCCTCGGCCGAGACGAAGTCGCGCTGCGGGCCTTGCGGAGAGGTGAACGCGGTTGGCGCGCCAGCGGGATCGCGGTGATAGAGGCTCGAGTACATCACGAGCGCGATGTAGTACGCGCCGAGCGATGACGGATGGTGGAGGTCCGGTGCGAACAAGCTCTGGACGGTAACGCCTGGGAGGTTTCCGGCGAGCGCTTCCTCGACCGCACGCGCGAACGCGATGCCACCGGGCACCATCTGAACTGGATTGCTGGCCAGCTTGGGATCTCGGTTCACCGCCGAGGCGATGCACTCCCAGATCGCGATCTCCGCGCGCGTGTCGCGGATCCATTGCGCGAAGTCGCTGTTGGCGACGCCGTCCCAGGTGTCGAAGAAATAAACGGTGCCTTTGGGTTCCGCGCTGGTGAGCAAGTCGTAGAACGCGCGCAGGCTGGCGATCGACTCACCGAAGATCAGCGCTGGCATGAGCGGCACGGATTCGGTGACCACGAGCGCTTCGTACTTGCCGCCTTCGATCGTCTCCGCGCTCGGGATCTCGCTCGTCACTTGAAACGACATTCGGCGACCGTCGCGAGCTTGCTCGTTGCCTTTGCCGCTCAAGCGCAAGCGCATGCTCGAGCCGAGTCCCATCTGCAAGTTGTAAGCGTGGTCGCGCCCGAGCGCGCGCGCGATTTGATCGACCATCGTCGGCATGATCAAACCGAACGCGCTGTGCCCGGAGAAGAACACGCGAAGCGAATCGCGCGGCGCACCGAGCTGGCCCGAGCCGATCGCGTTGCTTGTCGCGGCACTGCCGGTGCTATCCGTGGTGGGCGTTGTGCTGGTTTCGCGCGTGCCGCCGGTCTCGCGAGCCCGCGGCGCAACCGGTGCAGCGTTCGGGTCCGAGCTGCACGAGAACAACGTCGAGAGACAAGCGAGCGTGAGCCCGATGCCGACTAGGGACCGCGTCGTGCCTTGCATCGGCCGACGCTAGCACAATGACAAATAGGGGATGGTTCTCGGAAACTCTGCGCTGCGGGTCCGAGTTTCCGAGGACCGTCCCCTATTTCCGCGCCCTATTTCCTCGCGCCCTTGGTCGCCCACCGATGTTCGAGAGGTAGCCGCAGCCTTCACCGGCTTCGCACAACCCGTTGTCGTTGCCGCGCCGATCCCACGTGCGCTCGCGCGCTCCGGCCACCATTTCGCTGCGGGGTGCCGCTGCCTGCGTCGTATGTGGCTTGCCATGCGTTCGCGCATCCAATCTCGCTCACGCCGTTGCCCCATACGAAGAGCTCGAGGTCGCCTTCGACCAGGCTCAACGCTCGCAACAGGCCGCTGGCAGTGCCCAAGCCGAAGGGATGCCAGGCGCGCCGGTGCCCACTGCCGTGCTAGATCGCGCCCCGAGGAAATCCGCTCATGACGCAGTCCAACCCGTTGTTCGACGATCGCGACGTTCGCTTCCTGCTCTTCGACGTGCTGGACGCGGAAGGGTTGTGCCGGCTGCCGCACTTCTCGGATCACTCGCGCCAGACGTTCGAGCTGTACCTGAAGGCGGCGCGC
>JAYUYY010000600.1:0-4695 GCA_043752225.1 Sandaracinaceae bacterium
CAGCGCCGAACGGCTCGTTCGTGCGACCGGGGTCGCGCTTGTCACCGTAGCGTCCGAGCTTATTGGCCATCGCCCAGAGCCACACGATAACCTTTTGCACGCATGGCAGCTCGTCCTCTTAGCTCCACCACGATCGCCTTCGGGCTCGTATCGATTCCAGTCAAGCTCTACACCGCAAGCTCGGCGCAGGGCGTGCACTTCAACCAGCTGCACAAGAAGTGCGGCTCGCGGCTGAAGCAGCGGATGTTCTGTCCGATCGACAACGAGTACGTCGAGCGCGACGACATCATCAAAGGCTACGAGGTCGCGAAGAACCAGTACGTCCAGTTCACCGGCGCCGAGATGAACGCGCTCGAGACCGAGCGCTTCCAGACTTTGGATCTGGTCGAGTTCGTGCCGGAAGACACGGTCGACTTCATCTACATCGAGAAGAGCTACTACCTCGGGCCCGACAAAGGCGGCGACAAGGCGTTCAACCTGCTCGGCAAGGCGATGCGGCGCATGCAGCGGATCGCGGTCGGTCGTTACTGGACGCACGGCAAAGAGCAGCTCGTGCTGCTGCGCCCGTACAAGAAGGGCTTGATCCTGCACCAGGTGTTCTACGCGAACGAGGTGCGCGCGTACGACGATGTCGAGCTCGGCCCGGACATGCGCTTCAGCGATGCCGAAGAGTCGCTCGCCGATCAGCTGATTAACTCGCTGTCGGTCGAGCGCTTCGCGCCCGAGAAGTATCGCGATGACTATGTCGATCGCGTGAAGCGCGCCGCCGAGGAGAAGGTCGCGGGCCAAGAGCTGACGATCGCGCCCGAGCAGCCCGCGGCGCAGATCATCGATCTCTTCGAGGCGCTCAAGCAGAGCCTCTCCGACGTGAAGGCGAAGGTTGCCGTGGGCGGTGGCGGCGGGGTGGTCGAGCTGCCGGACGAGCCCGCGCAGCGCGCGCCGCGCAAAGCTGCGTCCGGCCGAGGGCCCAAGAAGGCTTAGCGCGCGTATGCTCCGGGCGCGCGTATACTGCGCGCGCTAGTAGAGGAGCCCATGGATAACGCAGCGAACAAGCCACCGGAATCGCCGAGCGCGCCGTCGCACGCGCACGCCGCAACCGATTCGCCCACGGTCGATGTTGCGGAGCGCGCAGGCCAGCACACCGGCAAGCCCGAGGTGCTGCACACGCGCCTCTTCATGCAGCTGCTCGCGTTCGACTGCGGCGCCGAGCTCGTGCCGAGTGTCGCGGTCGAAGAGCTCGATCTCGCGTTCCGCGCGCGCAAATGCCCGGCAGTGATCTACGAAGACGTGAACGCGCCGCGCGGGCTCGCAGTGCTGACTTGGAGTGAAGACCCGAGCCACTTCGTGCGCGTTGTGAGGCCTGCGTTGCTCGAGGTCGGTGCGGGCCTGGTTCAACGGCCGGGTCACGCGATGCTCGGGCGTTCGTATGCGACCGGCTTCGAACCGAGCCTGACGTTCTGGCTGCTCGAGCGACCGGTGAAGACTGCCCTCGATGCCAAGCACGATTGGGCGATTTGGTATCCGCTCAAGCGCAAGGGTGAGTTCAACCGGCTCGACGGCAAAGAGCAGGGCGCGATCTTGCGCGAGCACGGCACGATCGGCCGCGCATACGGCGAGCAAGACCTCGCGCACGACATTCGGCTCGCGTGCTTTGGGCTCGATCAATCCGACAACGATTTTGTCATCGGGCTGATCGGCAAAGAGCTGCATCCGCTCTCGCACGTGGTGCAAGCGATGCGTAAGACGCGGCAGACCGCGGAGCTGATGGAGCACATGGGACCGTTCTTCGTAGGCCATGTCGCGCGGCGCATCGCGCTGTAAGAAGAGCGCGCCGTGATCAAGCTGAGCGTGAACGTCAATAAGGTGGCGACGCTGCGCAACTCGCGCGGCGGCGATCAACCCAACGTGCTCGACGCCGTGCAGGTGTGCCTCGATACCAGCGTGCCCGGCATTACGGTGCATCCGCGCGGGGACGAACGGCACATTCGTAGAGCTGATGTGCTCGACATCGCATCGCTGCTCAAGGCGAGCCAACTCGGAGTCGAGCTGAACATCGAAGGCGATCCGCGGCCGGACTGGCTCGCGCTCGTGCGCGAGGTGAGGCCGACGCAAGCGACGCTGGTACCGGTGCGACCGGGCGAGGTGACGAGTGAAGCGGGTTGGGCGGCGGACAGCGATTTGCGCGCGGTCGTGAGAGAGCTGCAGGCGGCCGGCTCGCGCGTGAGCTTGTTCGTCGACGCAAAGCCCGCGGCGATCGAATGGGCGGCCGAGATGGGCGCCGAGCGCGTCGAGCTGTACACCGGTCCGTACGCGGCGGCTTGCATGGAGAGCCCGAGCGCGGGGCTTCGAGTCTTCGAGGCGCACCGCCAATGCGCGGAGCGCGCGCACGCGCTTGGGCTGGCGATCAATGCCGGTCACGATCTCGATCTCGACAACCTGCCGCTGTATCGGACGCTGCCGTATCTCGCCGAGGTCTCGATCGGTCACGCGATCATGTCGCGCGCGTTGTTCGACGGGCTCGCGCGCGTGCTCGGCGAGTACCTGGATGTGCTCAGCGCCGCTCCCGAGCACGGGTGAGCGCGGCGAGCGCAAGGCACGCGAGACCGCTGCCGAAGCTCGCGGTACCGAAGTCGCGATCGACCTCGCGCGCAGCATGAGCGTGGATTTCGGCCTCGCGTTCGAACGGGCCGGTGATCGCGAGCGTGAGGCCGTCTTCTTGCGCGTTGACGAAGAGCACGCGGCCGTCGGGCGAAAAACACACGCCGGCCAACTCGCTCGCGCTCTTGAGGTAGCGCGCGAATTCGATCAGCCGGCCGTCGAGCGAGAGCGTGCGCAGGCTGTTGCCGCCGGGGCCGTCTTCACACACGTAGAGCAAGCCGTGCGGTGAGACCGTGAGGTTGTCCGGCATGTCGAGCAGGTTCTGCTCGTTGCCTTCGGCGATCACCTCGAGCGTGGCTTTGTCTTGATGGAGTCTGAAGATCTGTCCGCGTTGCAGTGCGCCGCCGATCGTCGCGCTGAAAAACACGTCGCGGCCAAAGAGCCACATGCCTTCGCCGCGGCGGAAAATCGCGGCACCGCGCTCTTGCGCATATGCACGGATCGAATCGTCGTCCGGCGCAGGGCTCGGAAGGTCGACCCAATCGATCGCGACGCGCGCGCCTTGTGAGAGCGCAGCGGTGTCGGCGCGCGGATAATCTTTAATGCGCAGCGCTTGCAGCGTGCCTTCGAACGGTTTGTGCGGATCACGCGGGACGAAGCGATAGAAGCACGCGTCGGGGCGATCCTCGGTGAGGTACGCGATCGAAGTCTGGGGATCGACCGAGGCCGCCTCGTGGTTCATCCGGCCGTAAGCATTGATGCGTCTTGGAGCAGCGACTTTAGCGGCATCGGTCGCGCACAAGAAGACAAAGCCGTGGCCCGGCGACACGCTCTCTTCGCACGAGAGAAAACCCCACGGTGAAATACCACCCGAGCAGTTGAAGACGGTGCCGGTCAGCACCAGGTTCGAGCTCGTCAGCTGCAAGGTCCTGGGATCGAGCACGAGCCGGCTCACGCCACCTAGACCATTTTGGTCATACGCTTCGGGCGGCGCGAGGTGCGCGTCGTCATAAGCGCTGATCTCGAAGTGAAACGGCAGCAGCTCGTGGTTGCGCATCAGGATCCACGAGCCATCCGGTGCCGCGAAACACGCCATCGCGTCGGGTCGGCCGGGGACGCGGTAGCCATCGGACATGCGCTCGCCCACACGCTGCAGCACCTGCACGCGAAAGCCTTCGGGCAGCGCGAGCAGCTGGAGCGGGTCAGGAGTCAGCCGACGCTTGACGGCAGCGGGCGTTGCCAGGGGTGCAACCGAAGGTGATGCAGCGGCTTCGCGTTTGTCCGCGCCGCAAGCCGTCGCAAGCGCGCCGAGCGCTGCGGCCCCGCCTGCACGCATTGCTGCGCGCCGCTTGATCTTCATGGGTTGCGCGCGCCGCGCGCAGGACGCGTGCGGGTGTGAAACCAAACGCGGTAACGCTCCATGCGTGCGCGCTGGTCCGACGGTGCGCGCCTCACGCACGTCGCGAGCTCGTCGGAGCCAACCGGCGCGCCCCAGCGCAGCTCGGGACAGTCGTTCGGGTTGTACGCAACCTCGAGCGCAGCCGCGCGATCGGCGACAGCAGACAGCGGTAGACGCTGCTTGCTGCCATCGCTGCGCGTGTAACTAAAGGCGCGCCGCGCGAGCTCAGAGCTCAGCTCTTTCTGAAGCTCGAGCGAGCGCGCGCCCGCTTGCTTCGGATCGCCGAGCGCGAAGCGCTCCGGCTGAGTCGCGACGCGTTTGGGCAACCCGAGCAGCTCGTCGAGCGCGATCAACAGTCGGAGGTCGCGCGAGGGAGTCGAAAAGTCTTCCCATGGGCCCACGGTTTCGAACACCTCGTGGCCGATCGGGATCGCGATGACGGCGTTCTTGTTCGGTCTACCTTGCTCCCCGGTGTCCACCGAGAGCACGCGCCGGTTGACCGCTTCTTCGAGGCCATCGAGCAAGCTGCGCAAGCGTTCGCTGGGTTCGAGCGGCCGCGGATTGATCAGCGCGTCCATGCGGTCGTAGAAGTCGTCGCGGCTGCCTTGGTATTGGACGAGGCTGAACGGCGCATGCTCTTGCACGTTGGCGAGCGCGGCGTTGTCGAGCGCTTGCACCGTTCGAGCGGAAGCGCCTTC
>JAYUYY010000601.1:0-4695 GCA_043752225.1 Sandaracinaceae bacterium
TTGTGGGTCGAGATGCTCGCGCCGGATACGGGTCACGCGGTTCACCTGCGCGCGAACGCCGTATGGCAGCGCTTGCCGGGCGCAAAGTTCGGAGTCGTGCCTCCCGGCTTTGGGCTTCGGCTCGACCCGGAGCGCTGCCCGCAGGGCGATCTCGAAGCGTACGTCGCTGCGTACGACGCGCTCGGCCGCTGAGTCGTGTGTGAGCTCCGCTCACCTCGTGAGTGGGTGGGGCCCCGACGGCTTTGCCGGCGGGGCGGGAGAACGGCGCACGTTCTCCCGATAATAAAAGTTGCTAGTACGACGGAGCGGAAATCCGGAACGGATTTACGAACCGACATACTAGCTGCGATCGAACAGGCGATCGATCACGCGTGACAGGCGTTGCCGCTCGATGCGGTAGCGGCTCGGCCGCGCATCGCCTTGCGTGAGATCGTACTCGCGACCGCCCAAACGAAAGCTATCCACCACGCCGATCACTTGGTCGGCGCTGGCCCAACCATCGGGCGCAGTGTGTCGATCGCCCTGGGTGAGCACCGCGCCGTCTGGACGAGTGGCCACCGCGCGATGGCAACACAAGAGCGGACCGCTCGCGGGCACGAACGCGACGAGCTCACCGACTCGCGGCGCGCGAGCGAGCGGTGACACGCGCACGGTGCTGCCCCCAGGAACCGCTCGGGCCATCGAGGCGCCGAGCGCGGGCAGCTCAAGCGCGCCTTCGCCCGCGAGCTGCTCACGCAGCGCGCTGGCCAGCACGGGCCGTTGCGAAGGCCGCTCGGATCGCTGTCGTGGTGACGAGTCGGTCACGACCGAAGCATCGCCTCGCAGCCTGAGGGACTCCGCGGAGTGCCGGAGACTTGGCGCGCACAACCGAGCACCATCGTCTCGAAGCCGCCGCTCTCCTCGATCCGCGGCGCCTCGTACGCGCGCTTCGCGGCCTGAGCCGGTGGCTCGGAAACAGCGGTTTGGTCCTTTTCGTCTTTCATTCTCTGCTCCTCAATGCTGCGGTAAGCGCTGCGATTCTAGTACAGCAAGATAACTCGGCCATCTCTGCCGAAGGCGTCGGGATCGCCGACCACGATATCCGGGTCGCCATCGCCCGTCACGTCACCTACGAGCTGCACGATACGCAGCGCGCTGTCCGGCTCGTTGAGCGGGACGATGGAATAACCGCTGGTTTTCGGCACGACGACGCCTCCGACCGCTGCCGCGAAGGTGTCCGAGTACCACAGGACGATGTCATCGGTCTCGAACGTGCCGACGCACATCTCGGGGATGCCATCGCCGTCCAGGTCACCGACCAAGCCTTCGGTGGGATGGAACGAGCTGGCGATCGACTGGCCGAGCGAGGACGCCGGCCCGAAGACGCGAACGTCCGCGGTGCTGAAGCCGGGATCGCTCGCGCCGGTGCTCTCGCCCGCGGCTACGAAGAAGTCGTCGGTGTCGTTGCCGCTGACCGCGATGTCCAGCTTGTTCGGCGGTACCGCGCCCGCTGGCGTGTAGAAGGCCCCTAGCGCACCAATCGCGAAGCCGTAGTAACTCACGGTCGGCCCAGTCGTGATCGGCAAGCCATTGGGGATGCCCGTCGTCGTATCGCGTAGGCCGAGATCCGCGACCGTGAGCACGTCGAAGCCAGCAGTGAGGCTGTGCGCGCGACCCGATAGATAGTGAACCTGACCTGCGCGTTGCGCGCCGATGACGACGTCGGTGCCGGGGACGCTATCGAAGCTACCCAGGCCGACGATCGGATTGCCGAGCCACGCGCCCGTGCCGGTGGCACCGTTCAACACGAAGCCGGAGAGCCACGGATTGACCGTGGTCGGCGGCTCTGCGCCTGCGACGAAGTTGCCGGTTGGAAGCTCGAGCTCGAGGCGCCAGAAGGCGGACGGATCGTCGAGCACACAAAGGCCGCCCGTCACGTCGCTGCAGCCCTCGTTCGCGCGGCAATCGAGCTCGCCGAAGCACGCGCGCACTTCGTATGGGCCGCCGGAGACGATGATCACCTGGCCGTCGTACGCATAGACCGGATAGGTCATCGAGCCGATCGCGAGATCGTCGATCCCATCGCCATCGAAGTCGCCGAGCGCGCTGACGACTTCGCCCATAAAGGCGTCGGCTTCGATGTGGTTCATGCACAGGTCGGCTACGCAGCCGCCGGTCAGATCGATCACGCCCGGCCAGGTCGCGCGGCCGAAGAAGATCGAAGCGCGGCCCGAGTAGAAGTTCGCGTTCTGATCGACGATCGCAAAATCGTCGATCCCATCGGCGTTGAAGTCACCGATGCCGGCGCCGTGTTGCTCGAAGAAGAACGGATCGGTCGTGGCGAGCAAGACGATGTCCGCGGTGCCGCTGAAGCCGACGTCGCTGCCGAAGTAGACCTCAGCGCGGCCTGCGCCGATCGCCAGGATGTCGTTGATGCCGTCGGCGTTGATATCGCCGAGCGGTTGCATCTCGATGCCGAGCTGCGTTCCGCCGACGCCCGAGCTCAAGACGAGCTGGCGCAGACGCACTGCGAGGTTCGTGCTCTGCACGATCGGCGAACCTTGCGATGCGACATCGAACGCGCGCACGACGCAGTGCTGAGGCTCTTCGACGCGAAACGTGAAAGGCGCCGATGGAGCAGCATCGTCGGGCGTGAGCGCGACGGGCAGCGTCATCGTTGTCGCCGCGGTCCACCACGCGTCCTTCACGGCTTGCGCATCGCCCAAATTGGCCGCGACCTGACGGCAGCGCATTTCATAGCTGCTGAGCTGGCCTGCGCTGTCTGGGGTCGGCGCGGTCCACGTCGCGGTGATGTTGCCAGCGCGGTGCGCGGCGTCGAGCGCACCGGGTGCAGGCAGGTCGCTAATCACGATGCCGTCGGTCGGCGGGCCCGTGTACACGTCGACCGCGACGGTGTCGCTGATCGTCGTGCCGTCGATGCTCGCTGTTATCGTGCGCGCACCATCGGCGAGCGCGACGCAGCCGCCGAAGGTGCCGCCCGCGATCGTACCCGTGAGGTTGCCGGAGCCGCCGCCGAGCGTGAAGCCCAAGCCGTTGTGCGCGCTGTCGACCAACACGGTCACGGCATAGCCAAAGCCCGCGCCGACCACGCAATCCTGTGCGACGCCGATGTTTTGGCTCGCGACCGGATTCGTGATGTCGATCGTGCTCACGTTGATCGCGGCGGTCGCTTCGTCGAAGCGCGCTCCGGGTTCCTCGTCGAGCCGCAGCCGAATCGTGCTCGCTCCGTCCGGCACTGCGACGCAGCGGCTGATCGACTGGCCGGTGATCGTCACGTTGTCGGCGACCAGCACGCCGTTCAAGAAGATATCGGCTTCGCGGTTCGCGCTTTGATCGACGGTCGCGGTCACCAGCACGCCGTACTGATTGGCAACGCCTGTGCTGCATCCGTCGCCGATGCCGAGGCTCGCGTTGTTCGCGGGCGTGGTGAGCGCGCTGATCGTGGGTGCGTTGGTCTCGACGGTGACGCCGACCGACTCGGTGATGGCGGTGCCGTCGATGCTCGCGGTGATGGTCTGCGCGCCGTTGTCGAGCGCGACGCAGCGGCTGATCGCGCCGGCGCTGACGGTGCCCGTTGCGAGCGTCGATCCGCCGTCAACGGTATAGGTGGAGCCGTTGAGCGACGGATCCACGTTGACGACGACCTGATAGCCAAAGCCCGTGCCGGCATCGCAATCGGTCATGGAGGTTAGCGTCGCGCCGGCGAGCGGCTCGGTGATGTCGAGCGTGTCGACGTTGACGTCCACGCTCGCCGTCGCATCCGGGCCTGCGCCCACGACCGCGTGCAGGTTGAGCGTGATCGAGCTCGCACCGTTCGGCGCGTGGTTCAGGTTGTCGGGCACCGCGACGCAGGTGCTGATCGACTGGCCGGTGATTGTCACGTTGTTCGCGACGACCACACCGTTCACGAGCACGTCCGCTTCACGGTTCGCGCTCTGATCGACGGTCGCCGTCACGAGCACGCCGAAGCCGGTCGCAGAGTCGCAGCTCTCACCATCGACATCGAACGCCGCGTTGTCCGCGGGCGCGGTGATCGCCGTAATCGCCGGCGTGTCATCGACCGTTTGCACGGTCACGGATTCCGAGATGTTCGTGCCATCGAGGCTCAACGTGATCGTGTGCTCGCCGCCGACGGGCAGCGTGACGCAGCGCGTGATCGCGCCTCCGATGACGACGCCGTTAATCGTTGCCGCGCCACCGCTGATCGTGAAGGGTTCGCCGTTCTGCGACGGATCCACGTTCGCGACGACCAAGTAACCAAAGCCTGCGCCCGAAACGCAATCGTCGGCCGAGAGCAACACTTGGTTTTGGGTCGGATCGGTCACGTCGAGCGTATCGACGTTCACGTTGACGCTGCTCGTCGCGTCGGGACCTGCGCCGACTACCGCGTGCAAGTTGAGCGTGATCGTGCTCGCGCCGTTCGGCGTATGCGCGAAATTGTCGGGCACCGGCACGCACGCGCTGATCGCTTGGCCGGTGATGGTCACGTTGTTCGCGACGACTACGCCGTTCACGAGCACGTCCGCTTCGCGGTTCGCGCTCTGGTCGACGGTCGCAGTCACGAGCACGTCGTAGCCCGAGCCGGAGCTGCAGGTCTCACCATCGACATCGAACGCCGCGTTGTTCGCGGGCGCCGTGATCGAGGTAATGACCAGCGTGTCGTCGACCGTCTCGACCGTCACTGATTCGCTGACC
>JAYUYY010000602.1:0-11469 GCA_043752225.1 Sandaracinaceae bacterium
TGCGCCTTCATCATCATCGAACGTCGGCATCGGCTCGATGTCGAGCTCCGGCGGCGTCAGCGTGTAATTGAGATACGCCGCGCGCACCGACATCGCATCGTTGTTCATCGCCGACGACTTCGGCGGCGAATAGTAAAAAAGGGCTAGTAAGAAAAGATGCGCCGCGAGCGACACGAAGGTGAAGCGCTGGCCTTTCCAGTCGGGCACCGGCGCGGCATCGATCTTCTCCGCAGACGAGGTCGCGCGCACGACGAACGTGAAGCCGCGGTAGCTCAGCCACGCGGTCGCACCGGGTGTGATCGCCCAAGCGAGCGGCAGCGCTTCCACCTTGTTGGAGCGCAACGTGCCGTCGAGCAGCAGCTGCGAAGCGCTGCGCACGTGACCGCGATCGCTCACGGTTTGAATGCTCGCGCCCTTGGGCACCACGAGCAGCGGCGAGCCGCTCTTCGGATCGCGCAGCACGATCGGCAAACGCGGCACCCCGATTTGCGCGCGATCGATCAGGAAATCAGGTGCCGGTCGCTCTTCGGTCGCATCTTCATCGCCGACGAAGAACTCGCCATCCTGCGCGACGTACGCGACGTGCAGCACATCGGGGCTACGCTCGCGCGCGTTCTCCTTTGCGTTGAGGCATTCACCCCACATCACGATCACTTCGATCGCCAGCTCATCGGACGGACTACGGCTCTCTGCGGACATGGCTCGCTCCTTGGTCGCGAAGCCGCTTTCGCTGTGCCGTATGCAGCACCGCCCCGCGACTCGCGTGCTAGACGCCCCATCCCTGCGCGCACGAACGAATGCGCCGGGTAACAGGACTTGCTACAGAGACCGCCCCGCCCCGCGAAAGTTCCCGTGCGCGTGGCGGGTTCTCGAGATCCGCCATTGCCTTCCGCGTGGGCCGCAGAGCTCCCAGCCTTGTCGTTGTCAGCAATGCGATGCAAAGTGCTTACATGGCCAAGACGGCGACCGTGACCGTTCGCATCCCAGAGGCGCTCAAAGAAAGCCTCGAGGCGCGTGCACTAAAAGAGCACCGCTCATTGTCGGCGCAGATCGAGCACGACCTCTCCCAAACGGTTGCGGCGGAGCGAGCACCTGGCCTCGCGAAGGCGGGCACGTTGCTCGGGCGATTTGCGGGCAAGAAGGTGCCGACCGATGAAGATTTCGTTGAAGTACGCTCGATCCTTTGGAAGCGGCTCGAGCGCGATCGCTGATGCGCTACGTCCTCGACACGCACGCGGTCGTGTTCGCGTTGGCCGCGCCCAAAAAGCTCGGAAGTGAAGCTCGCCGAGTCTTGCGCCGGATCGAGCGCGGGCAAGATGAAGGCTTCATACCCGCGGCGGTCGGAGCCGAGTTGGCGATGCTCCGCGAGCTCGGCCTAACCGAGCTCGGCGTGCCCGATCTCAAAGCTGCGCTCGAAGAAACACCTGGGCTGCGCTTTCAAGCGCTCGATCTCGCGCAAGTCGAGCTGTTCGCCACGTTGCAGAGTTTGCGCGATCCCTTCGATCGCCTGATCGTCAGCGCGTCGCTCGCGATTGGCGCTCGACTCTTGACCAAGGATTCGCGGATCAGCGCGTCGGGCTTGGTTCACGTCGTTTGGTAACATGAGCCAGCGCATCGAGATCTCCGTGCATCCGGATGTCTTGCTCGAAGAGAGCAAGCTCAAGGACCAGGCCGCGGCCGCCGCGCACGTCAAGGCGTCGGAGATCAAGCACGTGCGGATCACCCGCCGGACGATCGACGCGCGCCACGGCCGCGTGCGCGTCAACGTGCAGGCCGACGTGCTGCTGGAAGAAGGAGCGAGCGAGCCCGCGCTACTTCCCTGGCAGCTCGCGACGCTGAGCGGTGAGCCCGAGGTCGTGGTGATCGGCGCGGGCCCCGCGGGACTTTTCTGTGCGCTCAAGCTCGCGCAGCTCGGCGTGCGTTGCGTATTGATCGAGCGCGGCCAACCGGTGCCGCTGCGCCGCCACGATGTCGCCAAGCTCTCGCAGCGCGGCGAGCTCAATCCCGAGAGCAACTACTGCTTCGGCGAAGGCGGGGCCGGCACCTTCAGCGACGGCAAGCTCTACACGCGCGCGAGCAAGCGCGGCCCGGTGCAAGACGTGCTGAACGCGTTCGTCGCGTACGGCGCGCCGCAAGACATCTTGGTGAATGCGCGCCCGCACATCGGCACCAATCGCTTGCCGCGCGTGGTGAACACGTTGCGCGAGCACTTGGAGAGCGCAGGCCAGCACGTGATGTTCGGCGCGCGCGTCGATGGCCTGGTGCGCGACGGCGATCGCGTCAACGGCGTGCGCTTGTCGGATGGCAGCGTGCTCCACGCGCGCGCGGTCGTGCTTGCGACCGGGCACTCGGCCAACGACGTCTACGAATGGCTCGCGCGTGAAGGCGCGCAGCTCGCGTTCAAGCCGTTCGCGCTCGGCGTGCGCGTCGAGCACGATCAAGCCTTCATCGACCGCACTCAGTACGGCGCGCTCGCCGGACACCCCGCGCTCGGCTCCGCTCCTTATAGGTTGGTCGTGCAAGCCTGCGGCCTCGGCGTGTTTTCGTTTTGCATGTGCCCGGGCGGCTTCATCGTGCCGGCGTCCACTGCCGAAGGTCAGCAGGTCGTGAACGGCTGGAGCCCGAGCTCACGCCGCGGCCGCTTCGCCAACAGCGGCCTGGTCGTCGAGGTCGGCGCGCAACAGCTGATCGATGCCGGTCTCGATCCGAGCGATCCGTTTGCGGGCACCGCGTTTCAGCGCGCCGTCGAGCAACGCGCGTTCGAAGCCGGTGGTGGCGCGTTCGTCGCTCCGGGCCAGCGCTTGTCGGATCTGCGCGCCGGCCGCGACTCGAGCGATCTGCCCGAGACGAGCTATCCACGCGGCGCCGTGCCCGCGCGCCTCGACCGCGTGCTCGGCAAGCTCGGCGAGCCCTTGCGCGAAGCACTCGGCCGCATCGATCGCACGATGCCCGGCTTTGCCGGCGACAACGCGATCGCGGTCGGCGTCGAGAGCCGCACCAGCTCGCCCATTCGAATCGAACGCGATCACGACACGCTGCAAGCGCCCGGCCTGCGCGGCCTGTATCCGTGCGCGGAAGGCGCGGGCTACGCAGGCGGCATCATGAGCGCCGCGCTCGACGGCATGCGCGTCGCGGACGCGATCGCGCGCGAGAGTTGAGCGAAACAGCGCCTAGCTGTTGGTAGATGCGCGACGGCGAGCGAACGCGAGCATGCTGATTCCAGCGAACAGCGCGAACATGTGGGTCGCGCCTTTGGGATCGAGCTCGGGCACTTCGGTTGGGTTGTCGATGCGCGTGCTTCGGCATCGCCCGGCTTTGCCTCGATCACCGCGAGCTTCGTGTTGCGATAGACCAACACGTAGTCGGCGCTGAGCCCTCTGCCGCGCCGACCTTGGCCCTCGAGCCGACCCCTCGTGATCGAATGCTCTCGCAGGATCTTGCTGTCGGCGGCTACGCCTCATCCCGCGGCTTGAAGCGCGGGATCGATGTGCTCGGCACGCGTCTCGGCTTCGTTCATTCCTTTGGTAGCCGAGGCTTGCGTTTCTTCATACGCGGGAGGCTCTGCACATGCTTGGTCGCCGCTTCGAAATCGGCATCCACGGGGCGCGCATCGGCCGCGCCCAGGACCTTGAAGCTGTCGTATTCGATCTCGGCTTTTTCCTGAGCCATCTGGTGCGAGATCCGACCCGCGCGGGGCAGGATGTTACGGTCGTTGAGCTTGAGGAACGCGTCCAGCTTGCTGATCCAATCCGCCATGTGCATCGGTACGCGCCGCATCGCCTGGCCTTGGGCGAAGATCAGGTACTGCTCCACGAGGTTGTTCAGCGCAGCCAGCTCGGGCTCGCTCAGATAGTCTTTGCGATCGCGACGTCCTGCTTGCGGATGGTCGCGCCGCGCCAGCTCGTAAGACCGAGGCCCAGTGCACCTTGTTCTGGACCGCTTGGAAGAACTGGATGCTGATCGCGAGCGTGGGGTCGTAGTCGATGCTGGTCGCGTAGATGTCGGTGATCTTTTGGTAAAACCTCCGCTCCGAGGTCCGGATGTCCTGGATCCGGCGCGACAGCTCTTCGAAGTAGTCGAACGGCTGGTCGGGGTTCTTCAGCCGCTCATCGTCGAGCACGAAGCCCTTGACGATGAATTCGCGCAGGCGCTGCGTCGCCCAGATTCGGAACTGCGTGCCGCGGTGCGACTTCACCCGGTAGCCGACCGAGATGATCACATCCAGGTTGTAGAGCTTGGTCGCGTAGCTCTTGCCGTCGGCGGCAGTGATCAAGGATTGCTTGACGACTGAATTCTCGCGCAATTCGTCCTCGGAAAAGACGTTTTGGATGTGCAGGCTGATGTTCTGCTTCGTGGTCTGAAACAGCGTCGCCATGTGCTGCTGTGCGAGCCAGACGGTCTCGCCTTCGAAGCGCACGTCGAGCTTCAGCTTGCCGTCCGGCGTCTCGTACACGAGGAACTGACCGCCCGGCGGCGGCACAGGCGTGCCAATCTTCTTGCTCATCGAGCTGCACCGTTGTGGCCGATGACGTCGCGCTCTCGCTCGGATCGAACCATCCGGAGCTTCCGGACAGTTCGACCGCGGTCCGTCTCGCACAGGATGTGGGCGACTTCGCGTCTACCCTCGAGTCGAACCATTCGGAGCTTCCGAATAGTTGCCTCGGCGGCCAGCTCACCTTCAGCAAAAATGTGCCCGTGGTGCTCGTCGATGGTGCGCACGTCCTTCTGGAAAAGCTCCGCCATCAGCTTCTGCGTGAGCCAGATCGTCTCGTCCTCGAGCCGACACTCGATGCGCGTGCGACCGTCCTCCGTTTGGTAGAGAACGATGCTGGACTGCGGCGCTTCGCGTTCGGTCATCGCGCGAGCAGGATTAGCACGGCGAGCTCGGCGAGCTCGGCGCGACGCTCGGCGTCTCGCTGGTGATCGCTTTCACGCACGACGCGTCGCGCCCTACATAGAGCCTTGAAGGCGCTCGCGACGAACCCAAAAAATCGTCGGCAATGCGCACACGAGCTTCGTCTTGGTCGTTCTTTTTCTTGGTCTTGGCGGCAGCGATCGCGGGTTGCGGTGATTCGGACACGCCCGCAAATGATCGAGTCACTAAGTCGATCGGCCCCGAAGGCGGCGAGCTGGTCTCCGCCGATGGCGCGCTCTCGATCGTCGTGCCGGAAGGTGCGCTCGAGGAGACGGTGGAGCTGAGCTGCGACTGCCGAGCGGCGTAGACGCGAACGAAGCCATGCCGGCGACGCAGAGCGGCGACCGCTGGCGACCGCTCACCGGCGTCGTGCGCAGCCGCGATGAAGTGAGCGGTGAGACGCCGCACTTCTCGCGCTTCGCGTTGTTCGAAATTTCAGATGGAGGCATCGACGACGGCAGCGAGAACCCGATCGGCGATGCGGCGATGGATTCCGGAAGCGACGCCGACGTGATCGCGAGCGATGGCGGCGAGCACGACGCGGCGCAAGACGCAGGCAGCTATGCTGGTGATGGTGGCGGTGGCGATGGCGCGGACGACGCAGGCGATGCGGCGCTCGACGATGCTGGATCCGAAGGCGGGCTGATGGCTTGGTATCGCTTCGAAGAAGCCACCGGCACCGTCGTAGACAGCTCGGGCAATGGCAACGATGGCACCGTGATGGGCACCGGTACGACCCAAGGTGCGACCGGACGCGTCGGCAACGCGATCACCTTCGATGGCAGCGGCTACGTCGTCGTGCCTGCCGACGCCTCGCTCGACTTCAGCACCGGCGCGACCGTGGAGCTTTGGATCAACCTGGTCTCGACCTCCGGCGTGCAGTCGCTGGTCAGCCAAGGCACCGGCAATAACGACGACCTGTTCGCCATGCACACAAACGACGGCAACTTGCAGTCGATCTTCCAGCGCATCACGCCGCAAGCAGTCGTCTCGCCCACGACGAGCGTGGGCCTGATCAGCGCCGCCTCATGGACGCACGTCGCGGTCGTGAACGACGGATCCGAGTACGCGCGCGTGTACATCAACGGCACGCTGAGCACGATGACCGCAGGCGGCGGCTTCGCGCCGATCCCGAGCGACCTCTACATCGGTCGCCGCGAGCCCGCGGTCTTTCAGCTGATCGGCTCGGTCGACGAGATCAAGTGGTGGAACATGATCCGCAGCGAAGACGAGCTCTGCGAGGACGCGGGCGGCACAGTGGTCGGCGAGGACTGTCAGCTCGACTGATGCTCACGCGTCACGGCGCGCCGCGGAAGAGCAGAACGCCTAGCGGTGGATCACACCTCGCGGAGCGTTCAGCCGATCGGCAGGGCGATGTGGTCGCGCAGGACGAAGCGGCCCTCTTCGCGATGCAGCGCGCCGAGGTGACAGCGGTAGCGGCCGGCCTTCACATCTTCCACGTACAGCTCGAGCGCGTGCCGGACCGCGCTGAACGCGAGGTCGCCCCATGGGATGTCCTCGGGGCGCACGAGCTTGACCTCGAGGCTCTCTTCACCCGGCGCAAAGCTCGGACCCGAATCGACTTGCACGAGCGAGGCGCGATACACGATGTACGCCTGCGCGATGTGCAGCACATCGAAGTGCGCATACGGCGCGAGGATCTGCACGCGCGCTTTGGCTTCTTCATACGATTCGCGCGCGGCGCCGGCCATCGCGCTCTCGCCCATCTCCATGAAGCCCGCGGGGATCGTCCAGTAGCCCAAGCGCGGCTCGATCGCGCGCTTGCACAACAGCACGTGGCCGTCGTGCTCGACGATGCAGCCGACGATCATCTTCGGGTTCTGGTAGTGGATGGCGCTGCACGACGAGCACACCTGCCGCTCGCGGTCCTCGCCCTTCGGGACGCGCGGCTCGGTCTTGTGTCCGCACAAGCTGCAATACGCCATGGGCCGATACGGTAGCACGCAGCCGGGCGTTTACGGCGTCAGGCTCTATGGCGTGAGCATGGCCAGGCGTGCGTTCGCGGCTTTTGCCCAGCGCACGTCGCGCTGGCTCAGGCCGTTGACGTCGTGCGAGCACAGCTCGATCGTCAAGCGGTTGTAGCTGTTGAGCCAATCGGGGTGATGGTTCTGCGACTCCGAGACCAGCGCCATGCTGGCCATGAAGCCGAACGCGGCGGCGAAGTCCTTGAACACGATCACTCGATAGAGCTTGCCCTCGCGCAAGGTCCACTCGGGTAGCTCGGCGAGCGCGCTTTGAATCTCTTCCGGTTGTAAACGCGGCATAGGACGATTTATGCGCGCCACAGAGGGCTCGTCAACGCTGCGGCCGGGGGGTTAGGCTGCGCCCGCAACGCAGGAGGTTTCGTGGATTTTAGTCATTCGCCCAAGTGTGCAGAGCTGCTGGCTCGGACCGAGCGCTTTCTCGATGAGCACGTACGGCCGCTCGAGAGCGAAGAGCTGCGAAACTGGAAGCCGGACTCCGGCGACTTCCGCAAGTGGAAGGTCGATCCGCGCGTCGAGGCGCTGAAGGACAAGGCGCGCGGCGAAGGGCTGTGGAATCTGTTCCTGCCCGAAGCCCACGGCGGCCTCAATAACCGTGACTACGCGCCGATCGCGGAGGCCACCGGCTTCTACCCGCTGTCGCCCGAGATCTTCAATTGCAACGCGCCCGACTCCGGGAACATGGAAGTGCTTCTGCACTACGGCAGCGCCGAGCAGAAGGAGCAGTGGCTCAAGCCGTTGCTCGACGGGAAGATCCGCTCGGCGTTTTGCATGACCGAGCCCGAGGTCGCCTCGAGCGACGCGACCAACATGCAAGCCACCATCCGCGACGACGGCGATCACGTGATCGTGAACGGCCGCAAGTGGTGGAGCACGGGCATCGGTCACCCTAACTGCAAGTTTGCGATCTTCATGGGCCTCACCGACACGAACGCCGAGCGCTATGCGCGGCACTCGATGGTGATCGTCCCGCTCGATAGCCAAGGCGTGACGATCGAACGCATGCTGCCCGTGTTCGGCGTCTTCGATCCGCCCTACGGACACGGCGAGGTGAGCTTCGACAACGTGCGCTTGCCGAAGAGCTGCGTCATCGCGGGGCTCGGGCGCGGCTTCGAGATCGCGCAAGGCCGGCTCGGACCGGGTCGCGTGCACCACTGCATGCGCGCGGTCGGTGCTTCGGAGCGAGCGCTCACGCTGATGGTCGAGCGCTCACGCGAGCGCGTCGCGTTCGGCAAGCCACTGATGAACCTCGGCGCCAACCGCGACATCATGGCCAACGCGCGCATGGAGATCGACATGGTGCGCCTCTTGATCCTGAAGGCCGCGTACTTGCTCGACACGGTCGGCGTGATCGGCGCGCTGAGCGAGGTCTCGCAGATCAAAGTCGTCGCGCCGAACGTGGCCTGCCGCGTAGTGGACGCCGCGATTCAAATGCACGGCGGCAAAGGCTTCTCGATGGACACCCCCCTGCCCCTGCTCTACGCCTACGCGCGCGCCCTACGCATGGCCGACGGCCCCGACGAAGTCCACCGCGGCGTCGTCGCCCGCATCGAGCTCGCGAAACGCAAATCGCAGTAGCTCTAGCTAGACTGCGAGATGTCGCGCGCGGGCTCGCGGGGGATTGTGCCGCCCTGGGAGTCGTAGCTTTTCATCAGCTCGACTTGCGAGTGGACGTTGAGCTTGCGGAAGATGCCTTGCACGTGGCGGCGCACGGTGTGGATGCTGATGAAGAGCTTGCGGCCGATCGTGGGCGGGCGTTCACCGCGCACGAGGGATTGGAAGATCTCGAGCTCGCGCGGCGACAGCTCACGGTACGGCGTGTTTCGCCGTAGGTCGCGCGTGAAGCTCTGCCCCTGCACCGACGGTGGTAAAGCAGGCGGCACCCTGTCGGCCGGCATGAACGGCCGCGCCAGCTCGATCGAGGCATGCAGCGCTTCGTCCGTGAACGGTCCAAAGAGATAGCTCGCCGGCCTGACGCTGCGCGCTTGATGAAGCAGCGCATCGTCGGCGTGTTCGATGATGTAAATCAGTCCGATCGAGCTTTGCTCGAGCAGGCGCGCGCCGAGCTCGATCGCATCGATCAGCGTGCGCGGGCGCAGCGTCACGAGTGCGATCTGGCGATGCGTCGCGAGCGCGATCGCCTGCTGCGCGTCGTGCGCGACGAGTGCGTCGTGCCCTAGCTTTGCGAGCGATTGCACGAGCGAGCGCGCGTTCGAGCTGCGTTCGTCGATGACGAGAATCTGCACGGGTTCCAGATCCATGCCCTCACTCCAATTGGCCACCAAGCTATGCGTCCCCCCGTGCGAGACCTGCGTCGCGCGCGGATGCCTGGCTGCCTGTTTGTTCCCCTGGTCGTGAGCGCGACTGCAACCGCTCACGACACGGGGGCATTCATATACGAGCCCTTCTGGTCACGCCAGATCTTCGGAGGTTCTAAGCAACACATGAGCACGCTAAGTGGCCGCAGCAATTGGTTTCTTTGAGTCATGTACAAGCTAGGGGTGGGTGCCTGAAAAACGTTCCGCTGTAATTTTCGAAATGGGGGAGAACACATGTATCGGACCAGCTCGACGGCAGGCGTGCCGTCTCAGCCGACGATGTCGGCGTCAATTCGCGCGTTATCGCGGTCACCATACGAGTGCGAGGTGATCGTCACCCGCAATCACGAGTACTACGTAAGCGGGGGCATCTGCTTTGCCGAGCGCGACCGCGCTTCGGGCCGTTGCTTGGAACGGCATGCTTCAATCGGCGTCGCGCAGCCGCTCGCGATGCCCACCGATGGCTCGGAGCGCGACGCGCAAAACGCTTCGTGGATTCCGCCGGCGCCGGACACCAAGCCGAGCATCGACGCGCTCACGATCGCAACGCCGCTCGAACGTACGCCGCGCACCGGGGAATGGGTGTGCCTGCAACATAGCGGTGCGTTGCACTGCACGGGACCGGTGCTCGCCGTCGAGCGGCGCGCGACTCGCGTAGCGAGATAGTGCCGATCGACAAAGTGCAGTCGCAAATATCGAGCCGCGGTTTCAGCTACGGCTCGTAGAAATTGCGCGGCGGGGAGCGTTGCCCAAGGACGGAGTCTGGGGGGACGAATGGTGCGGGCTTCCCGCCGCGCAGCCAGTTTCGATCGCGGGATCGCGCAGCGAATAGAGGCGCTCGGCGTATGCAGCGTCTTCGGTCCATAGGCGGCGCGCCGCCCAGCTCATGATCGGTCGCAACGCGGGGGCGGCTGCGATCGCGAGACCGAAGCCGGGGCGTTCCGAGGTCGCGAGCGTCGCTTCAACGATCGCCGTGCGGCCGGGCACGATCGGCGTGGCGTGCGTCTCGACCACGGAGCCGGTGCCTTCGCCGCCTATTATCGTCATCACGATCGTGCGGCGATCGGAGCAGTGAAAGCGCGCGTCCACTTCGACTGCGAGCCCATCGAACACCTTATAGGCGACGCGAACCGTGATCGCGCTCTGCTCCTGATCGATCACCCGCAAGCTGCCGAACGAGTGCGGGTGGTAGTGGGCGCCGTGCCAGGGGTCGAGCCGGTTCGCGATGACGTCGCGCGGCTCGCACGCCGCCTCGACGCGGATCACCGCATCGAGCGCGCGCTTGGGTCGCGCCGGCAAAAATGGCGCGCGCGTGAGCTTGTCCATCTTCAGCTCCGCCGAGCGCTGCAGCTGGATCCAAAACAGCACGCCGTCGTCGTGCACCTTGAAGGGTCGCCAGCCGGCATGACCTTCGCGGCCGAGCGTGAGCCCATGCCACGGACAGACCAGCTTGCCCTGCTCGCACTTTGCATCCTGCAGCGATGCTCCTAAATGCGGGCAAGCCTCGGGCGCAGCGATGATCCCACGATCGTCGCGAAACACGACGAGCTCAACACCGTTGACTCGATAGCCGCGCGGCCGCGAGCTGATCGCAGACGATGCGTCGACCGCGAACCAACCGCCGGTCGGGAGACTTTGACTGTGCGCGAGCGCGCGCTTGATCCACGCAGCGCTCGCTTGCTGCCAATCCGGGCGCGTGTCGAGCACCGGCGCGGGCGCCAAGCGGCGACCGAACAAACGAAGAGTCTTTTCGGACTTTTCCTTCGTGCTCGTGCTCGATGCGCGACGCCGCGTTGGAGCGAGCAGCCCCTGCGACGGCACGCTCGTGATCGGCTCGGCTGCGATCCCATACGGTGCGAGCAGGGTGTTGGCGGCGAGAAAGCCGGTGATCGCGGCGCGCTCCATCAACGCGCACGGCATCGGCGTGCGAATGCCGTCGCCCGCGAGCACGACGCCTTGGATCACGGTCGAAACGTCTGGGCGCTGCGCGTGCGAGCTCGGCTCGAAAGCCGGGCAGTCGTCGCGCATCAGGAAGCGCTCGTGCAGGATCTTCGCAGCGCGCGCTTCCGGATAGAACGTATGCAGGCCCGCGATCAGATCTGCGCGCACGGCTTGGTTCGAGAGCCCATGCGGGACCGCGTAGGCGTGCAGCTCGACCACCGAGCCGTGATGCGCTCGCGCCCAGCGCGCGCTCTCGCCTTGAAAGCGATCGTAGACCGAGATGTTGTCGAGC
>JAYUYY010000603.1:0-11467 GCA_043752225.1 Sandaracinaceae bacterium
GATCGATGGCCCCGAGCTGATCGCGCACATCCGCGCGAGCGGTCGCAAAGCCACGCTCGTCAACGTGTGGGCGAGCTGGTGCGGCTCCTGCAAACGCGAGCTGCCGATGTTGATCGATCTCGCGAAGGCGCTCGAGGTCGAAGGCGTGGGCCTCGTGCTCGTCTCGGTCGATAAACCCGACCAGCGCGCCGCGGCCGCCGCGTTGCTCAAGACCTTCGATCCGCAGCCCGCCTCCTTTATCAACAAAGGCCTGCTCGGCCCGTTCAAGCGCGCGCTCAACCCGGGCTGGAAGGGCGCGCTGCCCGCGACCGCGCTCTACGACAAGAACGCCGAGCTGCTCTGGTTCTGGCCCGGCCCCGTGCTCGAGCACGAGATCACCAATATTCTCAGCGCTTACCTCGAGGGCCGCGAGCTCGAGGGCCCCACGCTTGTAGAGCCCGATCCTCCTCCATGACTCGGTGGGGAAGGGCGGTGGTAGAGTGCCGCGATGGCTCCCGAAGAGAAGACCACCTCGCCTTCGCCCGACCGCGAACAGACGGACGAGAGTCTGCGCGCGGAGCGGGACAAGACCGACCGAGCGCTGAGCGAGCTGCGTTCGGCCGAGGCCAACGCCGACGACGTCGTGCTGCGTGCGCGCGAGAATGCCGACGCGGTCTTGAACGAAGCTCGTGAAAAAGCCGACCAGCAAGTGGGCTCGAGCGCGTCGCGTCCGGCATCGGCGAGCGCAAGCGATGCGCTGGCCGATGCGCGTGCGCTCGAGGATGAGGTTCGCCAACGCGAGCGCGAATCCGCAGACGAGAGCCTGCGCCGTGAACGCGACGAGGCGGCCCGCGTGCTGTTGAAGCTCCTGCCGATCGAACGCGACAAGACCGATCGCTACCTGCTCACCGAACGCGCTCGTTCGGACACGGCGTTAGCCAATCGCGATGACTTCCTCGGCATCGTGAGCCACGACCTGCGCAACTTGCTCGGCGCGATCGTGATGGGCGCGGAGCTGCTCTCGCAGCTCGCGCCGCCCGGCGATGAGGGCAAGCAGTCGCTCGCCGGGACGCAGCGCATTCAGCGCTACGCCGCGCGCATGAGCCGGCTGATCGGGGACTTGGTGGACGTCACCAGCATCGATGCCGGCAAGCTGTCGGTGACGCCCACGCATGGCGACGCGCGGCTGCTGATCAGCGAAGCGGTGGAGGCGTTTCAAGCTTCGGCTTCGGCGAAGAACATCGCGCTCGAGATGGACAACATCGCTCAGCCGCTGCTCGCAGCATTCGACTCCGATCGAATGCTGCAAGTGCTCGCCAACCTGATCACGAACTCGATCAAGTTCACCCCGCAGGGCGGCACGATCAAGATTCGCGCACAGCTCGCGCAGGGTGAGCTGAGGTTTTCGGTTCAGGACACCGGCTCGGGCGTACCAGCCGACAAGCTCGAGAAGATCTTTCAGCGCTTCTGGCAGGTCGGAAAGAATGATCAGCAAGGCCTAGGCCTGGGCCTCTACATCTCGAAGTGCATCGTCGAAGCGCATGGCGGCCGGATCTGGGCGGAGAGCAAGCTCGCAGAGGGCAGCACGATCCACGTCGCGATCCCCGCCGCGTAGCGCAGGCACACCGCAGGCCGACCCACTCGCGCGGCTCTGCTGGCAATCGGTGCAGTGACAACAGTGAACGGGCGCGCGTGCTGGTGAGGCGATCACGCACGGCGCCCCGTGCGCAGCTTGCTTCACGTGAGTTACGGTGCTTGGCCTTTGCGGATGAGGTGAACCAAAGTGCTCAACGTATCATGCTGCGCGCATGGCGACGGTGAGCCCGCAGTGGAGGACCAGGGCGCGTAACCACGCGTACCGCGTGCGCGCGATCGAAATCGCGATCGCGTTGGGCCTGGTCGCGTTCGTGTGGTGGCGCGCTGAAGAGCTCTCGATGCGCGGCGCTGTGGCGCTGCAAACACCGCCGGTCGAAGGCGAGGCGGCGCAGGCGTTGCGCGACGCGATCCCTGCGGTGGCGCGTACGTGGATGCTCGACCACGCCGCGCGCGAGCTCGGGTTCAAGTGGGGCGAGGGCGTCTTGATGCTCGGGCTCGAGCGTGCGCGCCACGTGATCAGCGATGCGCTCGCACGCGAGCAAGTCGATCGCTACGAAAGTGTCTACTACGCGGCCGACGACGCGCGCGCCGCTGCGCTCACGTGGAGCGATGAGGTGACGCCCGCGCTCGCGGCGGTGGAGCGAGCCGCGCGCGGTGACGAGGTCAGCGAGCGCATCGCCCGCGGCGCCGTCGACTATGTGATGAGCGCGCCACGCACCCAACCGCGCGGGCTGATCCAACACTTCGGCCACTCGTGGCTTCGGCACTTGTCGCCTCCGATGCCCGAAGCATGGGTCGACTCGGTGTTTCACATCGCGCCGCTGCTCGTGCGCTACGGCGAGCTCATGCACGACCCGCGCTACCTCGAGGAAGCCGCGCACCAAACGCTCGGCTTCCTGCGCGCGCTGCAAGATCCACGCACCGGTCTGCTCACGCATGCATTCAACGACGGCAAAGTCGGTGAGCCGGTGCCGGCGTTCGATGAGCGAATGTTCTGGGCACGCGGGCAGGCGTGGATGCTCGCGTCAGGCGTCTATGTACTGCACGCGCTCGCTCCTTCGCATCCGTCGCGCGCGGAGATCGCAGCGCGCATCGCGAAGCTCGAAGCGGCGTTGCGCTATCGCCAAGCTCCGAGCGGCCTCTTTCACACGCTGGTCTTGCGCGACGACACCTATGAGGAGACCGCGGGCTCTGCCCTCATCCTCTATGCGATGGCGCGCGGCGTCCGCTTGGGCCTGTTCGGCAAAGCCACTCGCGACTCCGTCACGCGCGGCGCGCGCGGCCTGTACTCGGTGCTGCAGCGCGAGGGTGAGCGCGTCGAAGTGACGGGCACGAGCCTCGGCACCAATCCAGTGCCTGCGATCTACGCGTTCATCCCGACCGCTTCTCAAGTGAGCT
Organism: Sandaracinaceae bacterium; assembly: GCA_043752225.1. Lineage (GTDB taxonomy): Bacteria > Myxococcota_A > Polyangia > Polyangiales > JAFGIB01 > JAYUYY01. The sequence goes on from JAYUYY010000603.1 coordinate 2,974, forward strand.
ACGGCGTCGGCGCATGGTTGCTCGCGGCGAGCGAGATCGTTTCGCTAAAACCGTAAGCGCGCGCGACAGCGCTGCGAGCTACAGCACTTGCCCACTTTCGACCATCGATGAGCGAATCTGCGGTTGCCCGCATTCGATCGTGGATGAGCGCCACGCGCGATAGATTGAGAGCCGCGTTGCGTGCGCGCTGAGACATCTCGATGCAGAAGCAAGAGCATCTCTATCGAGGTGTGATCTTGATCTTCAACGCGAACGTCGTGCGTAAGCTTCCATGGTGCACGGGATTGCTTCTCGTGCTCGCGACATCAGTCGGCTGCGCGGATGACGACGCCGACATGGTTTGGGACTCGGGCTCGCAAGACGACGCGGGCAGTGAAGATGCAGCGTCGCCCGAGCCCGATGCATCGGATGCGGATCCGCCCGACGCGAGCGACAGCGATGCCGCGGTAAGCGAAGACGCAGGCACGGACGCGGGCGCCGACGCGGGTGCGGATGCGGGCACCGACGCGGAGGTGCCGCTCACGCTCGGCGGTCTCACCGTCAACATGTCGGTCGATGAGCAGGCTCTCGATCTCTTCGGCGAGACCGGCCATCGCATCTGGGTCGAGGTCGCGCGCGAGCAGCAAGCGCTGCTCAATCTCAACGAGGGCGGTGGCTTCCCTGGCGAGGAAGACATCTACACCCCCGGTGCTCCGGACCTCGCGGACACGTGGGCCGATCACGTCTTGATCCAAGACGTCACCACCGACAGCGTCGCCGACTACGGCAAGATCGAGGTCGCGCTCGTCGGCGAGAGCACGTATCGGCGCTGGGATAGCAACCACATCCCGAACCTGCGCTTCGATGCCGACGAGTTCGAGCACGGCAAGCGCATCGGCGGCTTCGAGCACTTGCGGCTCAACAACTCGTTGGTCGGCTCGATCTTCCGCGAAGGCATCGCGCATCGCATTTACCGCCAGCTCGACTATCCCGCGCTGCGCTCGAGCCATGCCTTCTTGGGCAGCAGCGTGTGGGGCGAGGACATCTGGGTGCCGATGACCTTGATCGAGGTCTACAAGCTCAAGTTCTGCAAAGACAACGAAGAGCTGGTCGGCGGCCGCTGCAACAACATGTGGGAGTTCGCCGGCGACCTCGGAGCAGGTGGCGGCGGCGGCTTCCCAATCGATGACCGGCCGATCGATCCGTTCGGTCCCGTCATCGATCCGTTTCCGCGCCCCGGCTTCCCCGGTGGTGAGGCCAACGACGAGCCGTCGGTGCCGGATTACTGGTGCCAGATCAACGAGTGCGACAACACGCGCTTGCTCGAGCTGATGACCACGCTGCGCGCGACCGAGCTCGGCGCAGGCTTCGAGGACGCGCTCGATCCGTACATCGACTGGACTCGCTTCCATGAATTTCAGTGCTTGAGCTGGATCATGTGGACCGGCGACGACGCGCTCCACAACAGCAACAACAACATGATCATGGAGCGCGACGACGGCCGGCTGATCTGGGCGCCGTACTCCGTCGACATCAGCGCGGGCCAAGACTGGTACACGAACGTCTCGCTCAAGGGCACGAGCTCGCTCGCGCAGGGCTGCCAATCGGATCCGGGCTGCTGGGCTGACACGATCACAGCTTGCGAAGACATGATCACGCGCTTCGATGCGCTCGATCCGGAGACCTTCGTCGACGACGCGCTCGTAGCGCTCACCGAGCACGCGATGTTGCGCGACGGCGACCAAGAGCGCGCCGAAGCGCTGCGCACGTGGCTCGAGTGGCGCCAGACCGTGCTCGCTGAAGAGCTCGAGCGCTTCCGCTACCTGCCGGATGCCGATGGCAACTGTCCGATCGAGCCGCCCGATCTCGCGCTGTGTGAAGACGAGGCCTGCGGCACCGCGGAGCAATGCGCAGAGCGCCGCTGCATCCTCGGCCAAGACTTCTGCACGAGCCTCGATCGCTGCTTCGACCCTAAGTATGAGGAGTGCCCCGCCTGCGAGGAGCTCACGCCGAGCTTTTGCGAATGGAACCAAACGTGCGTCGAGAACGCTGATGCATGCATCCTTGCGTGCAACGAATCCGAGGGCATGGAGTGGTGCGATGTCTTTCAGTCTTGTGTATTCGCCGGTGAATGTGGAGGATTTGAATTCTAAGCGTCATGCGCATGAGACCGGCAGCGTTGGCAGTTGCGTTGTGCGCGAGCGGATTGCTGCTCGCGTGCAGCGACGATTCCACGTCGCCGCATGACCCCGATCCCGATCCCGTGCACGACGCTGGAGCCGACGACAGCGGCGCGCCGCTCGCCGATTCGGGCGCGCGCGATGCGTCCGAGCCCGAGCCGGCTGAAGATGGCGGGCTCGACGGCGACGCGGGCAGGGAGGACGCCGGCCTAGTCGACTCGGCGTATTACCCGCTCAGCGATGGTGCGAGCTGGGTCTATCGACACAGCGGCGGAGCGAGCGACTGGGACGAGAACGTCGCGCTGGAAGCGAGCGAATACGAAGGCGCGCCTGCGTTTCGCCTCACCGACACGCCCGGCCCATCCGGCAAGCACAGCGAGAGCGTGCTCACACAGGTCGGCAACCGGGTCTCGCGCGTGTATCGCGATGAGTATGCAGGCGGCGCGCTCTCGCTGATCGCCGAGTACGATCCCGGCTTCATCCGCTTCGATTACGCGTGGACCACGCGCACGGCCGGCTTCAGTGAGGTGATCTCCTACAGCCGCGTCGAGCGCGACGCGCAAGGCACGATCACAGCCGAGGGCACGCGCTCACATCGCTACACGGTAGAGGCGATCGCCGAGACCATCACAGTTCCGGCCGGCGAGCTGCACGATTGCATCCGCATCCGCCGCGAGCGCGTGCGTGCGGCCGGCGTCGCAGCCGTAGAGGGCGATGACGATCGCTTCTGGTTCTGCCCCGGCATCGGCAAAGCGCGCGAAGAGGATCAAGTCACGCTCAAGAAGGAAGAGCTCGTGAGCTGCGACATCCCCGACGGCGGCTGCCCAAACTAGCGCTCCTTCTCGCCGACCCCGATTCGGGCTATGCCGCGCGCTCACGATGCACGACCCGAGCGCCGCGGACCCAGACACTCCGGCCGTGATCGAGCCGGTCGCGGCTGTCCTAAAGAAGCCGGTTCCGCTGTGGCGCAAGCTCTTGCCGCTGATCGGCCTCGTGCTGCTGGCCTGGGTGCTCTCGAAGCTCGACTTGAACGGCATGCGCGCTGCGATCGCGCGCGTCTCGACGCCGGTGCTCGTGATGTCGTCGGCTTCGTTCATGTTCAACGCGCTGCTCAAGGCCGCGCGTTGGCAAGGCCTGCTGCGCGCACAAGGCATCGTGGTCCCCGCGCGGGTCACGCTCGCGGCGTTCTTGAGCGGACAGTTTTACGGACAGGTCACGCTCGGCCGCGTCGGTGAATTCTTCCGCGTCGAAGCGTTGCTCGAGCGCGGCGTGAGCGCAGGCGCAGCGCTGGCTTCGAGCGTGTTCGATCGCGTGCTCGATTTGTTCTTGGTGCTGCTCGTAGGCGGCGTGCTCGGCGCGCTCGTGCTCGGCAACACACAGCTCGCCGCGCTGGCTTTCGCGGTGATGGCTGGCGGCGCGTTCGGGATTTGGTCCTTGCTCTCCTCGCTCGGCGCGCCCGACTCGAGATGGGCTGCGCGATTTCGCGAGAGCCTCGCGGGCGGTCGTGGGTTCGCGCGCCTGCCGACGCTGGTCCACGACCTCGCGCAGGGCATCTATCCGATGGTGCGTCCGGCACCGCTATGGCGCGCGCTCGGCTGGACGCTGATCTCCTGGTTCTTCTACTACAACGCGCTGTTCGTGCTCGCCGATGGTCTTGGCCTGCACGTCTCGCGCGTGTTGCTCACGGCCACTGCGGCCGCCGCCGCGCTCTCCGCGCTCTTGCCGATCACGATCTCAGGACTCGGCGCGCGCGAGCTGATCTACGTCGCGGTGCTGCAACGCAACGGCGTTCCCGGCGAGGTCGCCGCTGTGCTCTCGCTCTTGCACCTCTTCGTGATGACGATCTCCGCGATCGGCTTCGGCCTGCTCGGCGTGATCTGGCGCCAGCGCCAGAAGTCCGCGTAGCACTCTTCGCGCAGGCGCAAGTGAGCTTTGCAAGCCGCGTTGAATCCGATGCGTATGCGCTCGAGCCGCTAGTCCGCGAGGCCGACGTAGATGTGCTGGACGTCGTCGTCCTCATCGACCGCTTGCAAGAACGCTTCGACCTCGGCGCGCGCCGCCGCATCGACGCTCACGGGATTCTTCGCGATGTACACCAGGTTCTGCGCGTGCACCGTCCAGCCGCGCGCGCTCAGCGCACGCGATACGCTGTCGAGATCCGTCGGCTCGGTGAGAAAGCGCGTCTGGCCTTCATCCGCCGGCTCGAGATCTTGAGCGCCCGCTTCGATCGCGGCCTCTTCCGCGTCGACCTCGCCCGCAGGCGGTGAGGCTTCGATCGCGCCGCGGCGCAAGAAGTCCCACGACACGCTACCCGCGCTGCCGAGCTGACCTTTGCGAAACAGCACGCGCATGTTTGGCGCCGTACGGTTCTTGTTGTCGGTCAAGCACTCGACGATCACCGGCACCTGATGCGGCGCGAAACCCTCATAGGTCACGACCTCGAACTGCGCGCCGTCGTCGAGCAAGCCCGCGCCCTTCTTGATCGCGCGCTCGAGCGTGTCCTTCGTCATCGAGTGCTTCTTGGCTTGCTCGACCGCCAGGCGTAGCCGCGGGTTGCTCGCGGGGTCGGCGCCTGCTTTCGCCGCGACCATGATTTCCTTGGTCAGCTTGGTGAAGAGCCGACCCTTCGAATCCGCGCTTTGTACGCGGCCTTTTTGCTTCCACTGCGCGCCCATGTTGGTCCTGGGACCGTGCCTCAGCTGGTGCCGGGACCGCAAGGCTGGCTGTTCGGACGAAACGCCCTGCTCGATGAAACGCGCTCAAGCCCTATCCGGCTCGCACGCGCTCGGCCTTGCACCCGAGCTGCTCGACAGCATCCAACTCGTCATCTCAGACGTGATCATGCCCGGCCTCGCGGGCCCCAAGCTCGTCGAGCTGCTGTGCAGGTCCCGCCCCAAGCTGCGCAGTCTCTTGATCTCCGGCTATCCCGCCGAGCACCGCGTCGCGGGCCACTGGTTCTTGCCCAAACCCTTCGGCCCTTCGCAGCTCCTACGCATCGTGGGCGACCGCCTCGACGCAGCCGAGTGAGCGCGCATCGGCGAGTCAGCGATCCGTCTCGCGATTCTCCCTGCGCAAGATGAAGTTGGAGGTCTCTGGATCCTCTTCGACGACCGTGAAGCCACGAGCCTCGTACCACTCGCGGATCTGCGTAAACACGTAGACCGCGGTGTCCTCGCGTCCCACGCGATCGAGCGCCTCAGCGATCAGGATCGTTCCGACGCCGCGACGACGCTCCGAAGGTCGGACGAACAGCGAGTTGATGAACAGCAGCACGGGCTCGCGCCCCCGATACATCGCCCGGCGAAACGCCAGCACTCCGACCGGCTCGGCACCCATCACGGCGACGAGCGTCGGCGGACACGTCGAGCGACCGAGCGTTTGCACGCGCGTCTCCTCGAGCGTCAGCCCTGAGGTCTCCTTCCACTCCTCCCAGAGCCAGTGAGCGATCGTGTCGAGGTGCCGTTCACACTGAGAGATTGGAAGGATCTGCATGACATTACAAAACTCGAATAGCCGCGGCGTTCACTGCGGAGCGCGCGCATCGCCCCCAGGTAACGGAGTCAACGCATTGCCGCAAGCGCGCGCGCGGGCTTTCGCTCGAATGCGGTGCTTCGCATCAGCGCGAAACCTAGCGCCGCGTACACCACGGCGTGAACCACCAACGGCAGGGCATCTCCGGGCAGCGCCGCATGCGAGTTGTTGAGGTGCGCTCCGACGTGTGCGAACACCGCGATCAGCAAGCTCCCGCCTGTTCCTTGATAGAGCCACGAAAAGAACAGACTGCCGCCGACGAAGAACAGCAGCATCACCAGCCCAAGCGACATCGGAATGCCGACTGCAAGAAACATCGGAATGTGCCAGATGGCCCAGAGCACGCCGAGCATGCAGCTGCCGACGAACACGCCGTGCTTCGCTGCGAGGCGCGCAAGCGCATATCCACGCCAGCCCGTCTCTTCAGCTACGGCGATCACGAAAGCGCCCAGGAGCTGCGGGACACCGGGAAGAAAGTGCCACTCGCCTTGGCGCCCGCTGGCTTGCATCAGCCACAGAATTGCCGAAAGCAATAAGCCCGGAACGAACAGCGCGAGCACGTACCACTTCGCCGAGACACGCCACGCGAGCAGACTCCCAAACAGCCTCTTCAAGCCTTCGCGTCCATCCTCTCTGAACGTCAGGTACGCCGCAGCGACCAGCGGTCCAAAAATGCCAAGCATCGCTGTCGGCAAGTAGGAATCAGGATCACCGGGCAACCACCCACGCCGTGCGAGAACGCCGGGCAGCTGCAAGCACCAGGTGAGCGTGAACGCGAGCACGAAGAACGCAGAGGTCGAGCGTCGGTGGGCCATGCGGCCCGGACAGTCCAGCGCGCGAGAAGTTCCCGCACTCACCGGAGGAGCTGCATGCCACTGAGCCTGCTCAATTTCTTGTCGAAGGTGCCGAGAGGTACATGCCCGGCCTTGCGAGCGATCTCGAGCACCAGGCAGTCGGAGAAGCCCACCGCCGGCTTCTTCCGAAAATGCTCGAGAGCCGAAGCGACGACATCCGAGTCCTGGAGGACGAGCTCGCTATGGTTGAGGAGCATGTCGATAGCGGTCGCAATGGCGGCAGGCTTGAGCTCGTAGGCAGATGCCAGGACCCACATCGTTTCGGCGAGCACGAGGTGCGAGACCCAGGCTCCCTTTGAAACGAACGCCTGCGCCAAGGCAACTTGGTCCGACTCGTCGCCCGTGATGAGCTGCACCAGGACGTTGGTGTCAACGGCGAGCATGCTTGGCCTTCAGGTGACGGCCGATGCTGGCCTTGACCTCCGCGGAAGAGAGACGCTTGGGCGTGCGATTAGGAAACAGAGCGGAACGCATGTCTTGGAAGGAGAACTTGCCGACGCGGCGAATCACGACCTTGCCCTCCTCTTCGTCCCACTGAAGCAGCGAGCCAGGGCCGATGCCGAGCTTCTTGCGCACCTCGGCCGGCACGGAGATCTGTCCTTGCGAAGTGACCTTGGATCGCGCGAGCGCCATGAGGGCACATTACCACGGTAAGGTAATGCGTCAAAAGGCCCTGATTGGGCTCGTGCGCTTCAGCTCACTCCACAATTTTCCAAAAGGAATCCTTGCGCGTGATCTTGCCGTCGACGAGCTCGAGCAGGTCGACGCCCCGCACCTCGAGACTCTTGCCCGAGACTGAGGTGCCGGTCAGCGTCCACTCCGAGACACCGAAGCTCCCGCAAGCCCAGTGACGGTCCTGGCCGTAGTGCACGTTCGGAATTCCTTCGAAGCGCTTCGCCAAGCCAGCGCGCACGTCTTGCTTTCCGACGTACCGATCGCCTCGAGGGCCGACGCCGCGCGGCATGTAGAACACGCAATCGTCGGCGAAGTACTCCATGATCGAATCGAGATCATGACGATTGAACGCGTCTAAAAATCCCTTCAGCAGCTCGACGGTTACGTGTTGGGGCATATCAGTCCTCGATATCCGACAAGGGTTGATGGTCGCGTTCGATCCGTGCGCTCGCGTCTGCGATACGCAAGCCCGCGGTTGTTCGTCGGCTGCAAGCACTACGTGGCCCGCCACGTGGGCGTGCATCCAGTGCAGGAGGCACGGTCATCTCGCAGACTCAAGTACGCGAGTGATGAAAGGCGCCTTGCCCTCGGTGTAAGCCTCGCGATCCAATGCGAATTTTTTGGCGAGGTCGAGTTTCAGAGCAGCGTACTCGGCTGCGATGGTGGGATCGCTCCGAAGGATGTCGCGAAACCGGAGCCGCGCCTCCCAGACCGAGCTCTCGTAGGGCACGAGATGAAGATGGTGAGTCCGAAATTCAAAGGACGGCTTACAGAACCAATGAATGATGTCACTTCGGTAATCGGAGTATTGGTACCCATTTGCACAAAGCACGTCCTGCGCCGGCTCCGATTCCACCAATGAGCGCACGCCGACCATCACATCGATGACGGGCTTTGCGCACAACTCCGCGACAGCCGTGCTACCGACGTGTTCGATCGGTCCGCGTCTCCACGGAGCGAGCAGCACCTCCAGGTAAGCCTTCTCGCGCTCGAAGTGCGTGGCCCAGGTGGGATCATACGAGACGACGTGGATCGGTGCCTCGGGCATGTCTCTTCTCGGGTCGGCTAACGGCATGGCCTTCTGCGGCGACGAACCGCACGATCGTCGGGCGTGCGGTTTCTGATCTATCACAACGTTGGCGGATGGGCGTACGCGACCTTGTCGAGATCGCTCATCGGGTCTTCGCCCGCGGAAGCGCGTTAACCCGCGCCCCGCTCGTCCGAGTGCTACCGCAACGAGGTATTCAGCGAGCCAAACACGCACACCAGAGAACC
>JAYUYY010000604.1:0-4688 GCA_043752225.1 Sandaracinaceae bacterium
GCGCACATCCGCGCCATACTGCTGACATGGACTGGACGGACGCCGCTGGCAAGACCCTGGCCGACTACCCCCGCCCCTCCCTGGCGGTCGACGTCGCGCTGCTGACCGCGTTGCTCTATTTCACGGGCGGCCCATCGAACCCGTTCAGCTTTCTTTATCTCGTGCACATCGCGCTCGCGGCGGTGGTGCTGCGCTCGTGGTGGACGTGGTCGCTGGTGGCGCTCTCGCTGGTCTGTTTTGGCGCGTTGTTCGTCGTGCAGCACGACGACCCGCACGCCGGCCATCGAATGATGGGTCACATGGACCACGCCATGCACGACGGCGGGATGAGCCTGCACTTGCAAGGCATGTGGGTCGCGTTTGGAATCGCAGCCGCGTTCATCGTGTACTTCGTGAGCCGCGTGACGCGCGATCTGTCGGCGCGCGAGGTGGAGCTGCTGCGCGTGCGCGCGGTCGCGAGCCGCAATGAAAACCTCGCCGCGCTTGCGACGCTCGCCGCAGGCGCCGCGCACGAGCTCGCGACGCCGCTGTCGACGATCGCGATCGCAGCCAAAGAGCTCGAGCAGAGCCTCGAACGCGCGGTTGCCAAGCCCGCAGACGCGAGCGCGCAACATGCGCAGGATGCCGCGGTGCTGGAGGACGTACGGCTGATCCGCTCGGAGGTCGCGCGCTGTCGCGCGATCTTGCAGCAGCTGTCGGTCGAAGCCGGGCAGAGCGCGGGCGAGGGCGCAGTGCGCACGCGGCCCGAGGTGATCGCAACACTGGCGCTCGAAGGCTTGGTCGAGCACGCGCGCGTCGATCGCGCGATGGGCACGAGCACGGGCGAGCCGCGTCTGCTGTTGCCCGAGCAAGCGGTGGCGCTCGCGCTGCGCGGGCTGCTCAAGAATGCGCTCGAGGCGAGCACCGGCCGCGTCGTGATGCGGGTCCACGCGGCCGAGTCGAGCCAGGAGTGCGTGGTCGAGGTGATCGACCAGGGCTCGGGTATGCCGGAGAGCGTCGTCGCGCGCGTCGGCGAGCCGTTCTTCACCACCAAGCCGCCGGGTCAAGGCATGGGCCTGGGCGTGTTCGTCGCGCGTGCGCTGTGCGAGCAAGTCGGTGGCAAGCTCGAGATCGAATCGACCGCCGGTCGCGGCACCACGGTGCGCATGCGATTTCCGCTCGAGCCGCAAGTACAAGCGGCAGGCGAGACGCTGCGCGCGCTAAAGACCGTATGAGTGATGCACCTTCAATCCTGATCACCGATGACGACGCGACGCTGCGCGAGCGGCTCGGGCGCGCGTTTCGCAAGCGTGGCTACGAGGTGCGGCTCGCGGACGGCTACGACGCTGCGATGGCGCTCGCTCGTGAGGACTCGCCGGAGCTCGCGGTCGTCGACCTGCGGATGGTGGGGCCGAGCGGGCTCGAGCTGGTGCGCGACTTGATCGCGCTCGATCCGGAGACGCGGATCGTCGTGGTCACGGGCTACGGCAGCATCGCGACCGCGATCGATGCGGTGCGCCTGGGCGCCGTGCACTACCTGCAGAAGCCGGCGGACGCCGACGAAATCTTGGCGGCGTTCGATCGCGGTAAGAATCCACCGCTCGCGCCGATCGCGGAGTTCGATGCGCCCTCGCTCGAGCGCGTCAAGTGGGAGCACATCAGTCGCGTGATGAGCGACTGCGGCGGCAACATCTCCGAAGCCGCGCGCAAGCTGAAGCTGCATCGCCGCACGCTGCAGCGCATCTTGCAGAAGTACCCGCCCAGCTCGTGAGCTCGTGAGCTAACGCGCAGGCTGTACAGCTGCGGGCGCGCTTGCGGGCTTGGCCGGCGTGGTCGGCTTGAGCGGCGCGGTTTGCTCGCTCGCTTTGCTCGGCTCGCTCCCCTTGGCGTCCTTGGCGGTTTTCTTCGCCTTCTCGGCTTTCGCTTTCGCCGCCGCCTTCGGGCTCGGCGGCTCTTCCTGCATCGTCAGCTGACCACCGGTGTCTTCCAAGTAACCGAGGATGCTGCGCGCGAGCTTGCCGTTCGCGAGCCCCTCGACGCGCAGCGGTGGCGCGCTCGGGTTGGTCTGGTCGTACACGCTGAAGCTGTGGTCGATGCGATCGAGCACGACCTTGTGCTTGCCGTCGAACGCCGCGACCAGCTCGCTGAAGGCTTTGCTGTCGTTGCCGAACTGCCAGGTGTCGCTGAGCAACACGCGCTCTTCGAGCTTCTCGCCGCGCACCAGCCGCCCGAGATCGATGCCGTCCAAACCGGCGGGCAGCGGCGTGCCGGTCACGCCCAAGATCGTCGGCATGATGTCGACCGAGCTCACCGGCGTGTCGATCGCGCGCGACTTCCAACCCGGAACCTTCGCGATCAGCGGCACCGCGAGCACGTCGTCGCTCATGTCCGCGCCGTGGCTGCGGTAGCGGCTGAAGAACGCTTCGCCGTGATCCGAGGTGATGAAGACCGCGACCTTGCGGTCGAGCTTGCGCACGGCGTCGAGCACGCGCTCGACCTGTTGATCGACGAAGCGCACCTCGTGGTCGTAGAGCTGCGAAACCGAATCGCCCGTCTTCGGCACGCCCGGATGCTCGCGGCTCGGCGTGTGCGCGCCGAAGAAGTGCGTCCACATGAAGAACGGCTCTTTGCGCGTGCCGTACTTGCGCAGCTCGGCGATCGCGAATGCAGCGGTCGTCGTATCGTCACGCGTCGCGCGCCGGCCGATCTTTTTTTCGCGGTTCGCTTCCGCGACCGACACCGGCTCGACGTTCACCTCGCGGTACACGTCGAAGCCGCGCGCCGGACCGACCGTGCTCGAGAGCATCTGCGAGAAGCCATCGTCGACCACGCCGATCGTGCGCATGCCGCGGCGCTTGAGCCAGTACGCGAGCGGCCAGTGCGGATCCTCGAAGCCGAGCGGGAACATCTTGGCCGGTTGCTCGCCCGCCGCGAGCCGGCCGGTGATCGGCGCTTTGACTAAGCGGTACGCGCTGGTCTCGTAGTAGCGCGACCACGCGAGCTTGCGCGCGTGCAAGCCGCGCATCATCGTGCCGATCGCGATGCTGGTCCAGGCGCCCGTCGAGTACGCCTTCTTGAACAGCACTCCGCCGCGCGCGAAGCGCTCGATGTTCGGCATCGTGTTGCGGCCGCGCGGGCCGCTCGTCGGGTCGTTGCCACCGAAGCGATCCCAGCGCACTGCATCGAGCGTGATCAAGACGACGCTCATCGGTGAAGGCTTGGCGGGCACAGCGGGGGGTGCCGCGACGCTGACCACCTTCGCGCGATCGCCGAACAAGCAGTTGTCGTCGATGCCGTTGCCGGGGACCTCGCGCGCACCGGGATTGATGTCGCGGCTCCAGTCGTTGCAATCGCCGCCGCCGAGCAAGTACGAGAAGCCATCGCGGTCGAGATCGAACACGCTGCGCGCTACGCGCAGCACCGTCGCCGGCCAGGGCCGCATCACCATCGACTGCACGACATCGGAATCGTGCTCGTCGAGCGACGCGAGCGGGATGCACAAGACGAGCGCGATCGCGATCCAGGCTTGGCGCAAAAAGCGCGGCAGCAGCAGCTCGGCCGCGGAGATCGCGAGCGCGGTCGCGATCAACAGCGCAGCGCTTACGCGCAGCGCGACGTGCGCGGGCACGTACAGGCCGACGTAGAGCGTGTGATCGGCGTACGAGAGCGCGCACGCACCGGCGACCAAGACGACGCTGGCGATCGCGCGCTGGATCGACGAAGCATCGACCAAGAAGCCGCGGGGATGGCGCGCGGTCGGTTGCAAAGCCGCGATCAGCACGCCGAGCGCGAGGCCACCTGCGATCGCGCCGACCAACGTGAAGCGAGCGAGTCGGTCGTAGTGCGTGCCGAGGCGCTGGAATGCCCCGAGCATGTTCGCGATGCTCGCGCCGACGCCCATGCCTAAAACAGGCCAGATCGTCCACGGCGTCAGGAGCCGGTGCACCGCGCTGATGCGCTCGCCCAATGTGAGCAACAGCGCGATGAACAGCCCGAGCACCGCGCCGATCGGAGCCGCGAGCGCGAACAGCTGCCCGGCATATGCGAGCGTGATCGGGCCTGGAATCACCAGCGTTTCGCCGGTGCACAGCAGCACCACCGCGAGCGCCGCAGCGGTCGGATAGGGCGGCAGCTCGGAAAACCGCTGAGCGAGCGCGCGAAGGGTTGTACGGCCGCTGTGCAACGACCCGGGGGCCACAACCATGGTGGCGGGCAGCTTACACCAAGCCCTTGGAAACGCGGCGCGTTGGTTGACGCCGGTCACGACCCTCGGCTAGTGCTCTGCGGCCGGTTGGGACGGCACGTTGGGATGGCCGGGACGAAATGTTCGCGAGAGAGGGTCGTGCATGAAAAAGCTGACGGGTCGAGTTGCGGTGGTGACGGGCGCAGCGGGTGGTATCGGTCGCGCGACGAGCATCGAGCTCGCGAAGGAAGGCTGCGACCTCGCGCTGAGCGACGTGAACGCCGCGGGCCTCGAAGAGACCGCCGCGCAGGCGCGCGAGCTCGGCCGCAAGGTGTGCACGCACATCGTCGACGTCGCGAACAAAGAGCGCATGCGCCGCTACGCCGACGAGGTCTTCGCCGAGCACGGCCAAGTGCACATCCTCGTAAACAATGCGGGCGTCACGGTCACCTCGCCGTTCGAGAGCCACAGCTTGGAAGACTTCGAGTGGATCGTCGGCATCAACTTCTGGGGCGTCGTGCACGGC
>JAYUYY010000605.1:0-4688 GCA_043752225.1 Sandaracinaceae bacterium
CCGCGCCGACGCCCGCCATCGCGACGTCGTGCTCGGGGCTGTAGCTGTCCCAGCGCTGCGAGAGCACGCTCGCGGAGCCGGCGGCGCCCGTGTTGCCGAAGTCGGCCACGTTGTGATGGTGGCGGTGGGGCGCTACCTCGCACGCGTTGCACACGCTCTCGAGCATCCGATAGTTCGCTTGGTGGCCGATGAAGGTGAGCGAGCGGCCGGGCTCGTGGAAGTCGTTCTGCAGCTGCTTGACCATCGAGGTCATGGTCTTGACCGCGAACTTCTGAACGCTCGGACCTTCCTGTCGGAAGAACCCTTGGCGCGGGACCATCACCTTCTCGAACGCGCGCGGGTTGCTGCCCATCATGCTGCCCAGGATCTCGGCGCGGCTCGGCTCGCGCATCGAGACGATCGCAGCGGCCGCGCCGTCACCCCAGATCACCGCGGTGCCGCGATCGCGGTAGTCGACCGTGCAGGTCACCGTCTCGGGCACCACGATCAAGACGAAGCGCGGCATGCGCGCGGGATCCATCATCGAGAGGAAGTGCAGCGGAACGAAGAAGCTCGTGCACGCAGACACGACGTCGAACGCGGGCGCATCGATCTCGAGCTTGGCCGCGATCGCGCACGCTTCGGCGGGACACACGAAGTCGGGCGCGGTGCCGCCTGCGAGCGTCATTCCGATGTCGGCCGGCGTGAGGCCGGCGCGCTCGAGCGCGAGCTTTGCCGCGCGTGCACCGAGCTCGGCGTGGTCGTAGCTCGAGGCCTCGGCAGCGGCGCGCGGATCGGCGTTCTTGGTATGCCGGATGTAGTCGAGCGAAAGCACGGTGCGGCGCGTGCGAATGCCGACGCGCTCCATGATCCACTCTTGAGTGGTCCCGATGTCGAGCGCCTCGAGGAACGCGTTGTCGATCACGGTCTCGGGATGGAAATGACCGACCCCGTGCAGATAAAGGCTCACGTGTGCGACCTTGCCTGAGCTTTCCGTGTGCGAGCGCGCCTGGCCGTCGCAGATACGCGTTTGTCCGATCCGGGTACGGCACGTGTTTCCACTGCGTTCTGCTCGGGCTGCTCGAGGGTCGAAGGCTCGACTGCGGTTTCGCCCGTGAGGTAGCGATACGTCGCGCTCATCGCGCGATCGCGGCGATAGCTCAGCGGGCTCTCGCCGAGCCAGCGTCGAAACGCGCGATGGAACGCCGGCGGGTGCGCAAAACCGAGCCGGTACGCGATCTCGGAAACGCTCAAGCTCGAGCTCGCGAGGTAGCGACACGCTTGCTCGCGGCGCGTCTGCTCGACGAGCGCGCGCAGCTGCGAGCCCTCCTGCGTGAGCTTGCGCCGCAGCGTGCGCTCGCTCATGTGCAGCGCGCTCGGCAGATCTTCGAGATCAGGATGCCGCGCGTCCATGCGCTCGCGCACCAGCCGCTGCACCGAGCGCGTCACCGGCAACGAGGTCGGCAACATGTCGAGCAAGCGGTCGGCGTAGCGCTTGAAGATCGCGTGCGCTGCGGGATCCGCGCTCGCAAGCTCGAAGTCGAGCGCGCGCTTGCCGAACACGATCTCGTCGTGCGTTCGCCGAAAGTGAACCGGCGCGCGGAAGATGCGCGCGTAGAGGTCTGCGTACGCGGGCTCCGCGTGCCGGAAGCGCACCTCGCGCGGGGCGCCCTCGAAGCCGAGCGCATGACGCGATGCGACTACGCACGCCGCGAGCGCGAACTCGACGAAGGTGGTGCGGCTCGCGTGGTTGCCGTGCGCGCGGTCGTCCAGTCGATAGCGCAGCTTGGCGCTGTCGGTTTCATGCACGAGCCGCAGCTCGGCGCCGTCGTACATCAACGAACGGTAGTGACATGCGGTCTCGATCGCTTCGCCGAGCGTGCGGCACGTGCGGGCGACGAATTCGAAGATCCCGAGATCGCCGACCGCCGCACCTTCGGCGGCGCGCAGCCCAAGCCCTGGTCCAGTCGCTTGTTCCGCGAGCACGAGCACCTCGCTCGCGACGCTCAGCGGGATGCGCGCTTCGGGATCGATCAGGTCGAGCGTCGAGAGCTGCGCCCGCACGAGCAACGCTTCGGTGCGCTCGACCAGCGCAGCGCGCACGTCATGAGGCAACGCATTCAGCTGTCGCGTGAAGGGATTGAGCGCAGCAACTGTGAGTGAAGCTTGATGAGACACGGGACGGCCCTGCGATGCTTGCAGCTATAGGCACAGCCTACAGGGCACGAGGGTTCGGCACACGCACTCCGCGTCTTTCCACGACTGGGTTTCTTTCGATGGGAGCGCACTGTTACGATTCGCGCACGCTGACGGGTTCAGTACTGCTTCGCACGCGCTTGGAACACGCTTGAAGAACAACCACCGTCCATCCCTCGCGTTGTGGCTCTCGTGCTTGGTGTGCTTGCTGTTCGCTCACGGAGCGCGCGCGCAAGTTTCGCCAACAACACCGAGCTCGCAAGCCGCTCCTTCCGCGGCGACCCCGGCACCGGATGCCACGCTGCCCGCGCCGGAAGCGGCGCCGGCCGCCGTGTCGGACGCGTCGATCACAGCGCAGCTGCAGGCGATGCAGGCGCGGCTCGATGCGCAGCAAGCCGAGCTGACCGCAATGCGCGCTCAGCTGTCGGCTAGCGAGCAAGAGCGCGCGCTCGAAGCGCAGGTCGACAGCATCAACGCGCAGGATACCGATCTCTCCGAGTACGCGAAGCCCGAGACAGTCTCGATCTACGGCTACCTGGACGTCGGCTTTCAACGCTTGTTTGCGCCGAAGTCCAACCCGGTCGCCGACCTCCTCTTGAGCGACGCCGGATCGTTCTTGGTCGGCAACCTGAACTTCTACTTCGATGTCTCGCCTGCGACCGATTGGCGAGGTCTCACCGAGATTCGCTTCACGAATCTTCCGCACGGCCAAGAGTCGCTCGGCGTCTCGGGCATCGCGCCGTACTCGCGCGCCAACAACGTCGCGCTCAACCAGACGAGCCCTGACGGACGCGATCAAGTGCTGGTCGGTGGCGTGATCATCGAGCGCGCGTGGATTCAGTGGCAGCGCTACTCGCTGTTCAACGTGCGCGTCGGCCAGTGGTTTACGCCTTTTGGTATTTGGAACGTCGACCACGGCTCACCGGTCTTGATCACGGTGCTACAGCCCGACTTCCAGATCGCCGAGGCGTTTCCTTCGCGTCAAACCGGCGTGCTGTTTACCGGCGACGTTCCGGTAGGCGGCCTAACTCTCGGTTACTCGGCGTACGTGTCGAACGGTCGCACCGTGACACTGTTCGATTTCTCCGATGACAAAGCGGTCGGTGGTCGCATGACGCTGACTCGCCCGGGCGGCGACGTGATCACCGCCGGTTTGTCCGGGTACTACGGCACCTCGCAGGATCAAACCAAGACGCTGGTCAGCGTCTCGCCGCTGAACGTCGTGCGCGAGACCGTGGTCGACTACACGGAGTACACGCTCGGCGTCGACTTCGCGTTCGATCTCGGCCCGCTGCGCGTTCGCACCGAAGGCGTCATGCGGCACATCGAGTACGAGCCGGGCAAGCACGCGCCGGCGCCGAGAGCACCGCCGGGCTCGATCGCTCCCAACTCCTACTATTGGTCTGGCTACGCGCTCGCCGCGTATCGCTTGCCGGTCTGGGGCCTCGAGCCGACGTTCGCGATCGAGGGCATTCATCGGCCGGCGGCCTTCGGCAATACCCTCCTCAATTTCGCGCCGGGCTTTAACATTCACTTCGAGCCGACCGTGCAGCTCAAGAACGTGATCGGATACGTGCTCTTCATCGACGCGCCGGGTGTCAACGGGACTCGCGTCGATACTTATATGTGGATCGTGCAAACGCGATTGGTGGTGGCTTTCTAATGCAACGACTTCCTGCCATTGCCCTGCTCTCGATTGTCACAGGCCTCGCGTTCGGTTGCGCGAAGGACACGGAGTGCCCTGCGGGCTACGTCGGGGAAGCCTATTGCACCCCTTTGCCGCCCGACGCTGCGATGAGTGGCGTTGGAGATGGAGATGGAGACGGAGACGCGAGCGACGACGACAGCGGCGTCGAGAGCGATGCCAGCGCTGCGCCGGTTTGCGCCGACGAGCCCGAGTTTGAAGATGGCTTCAACGCGCCGTGCGAGGTCGACGCCGACTGCAATTGCACGGCGGATTTCTGCGCGTTCAATCCCGTCGAGATGACTGGCGTGTGCACGCGCAAGGATTGCCAAGACGATCCTTCGATCTGTCCGGCCGATTGGGAGTGCTTCGAGCTCGTGTTCGTCCCTGGTCTCAACTTCTGTCAGGCGCCATGAAGTCGGCGTTTGCGACCTGCGCGCTCGCGCTCTGTCTGTTCGTCGCGCTGCTGTTCGGCGCATCCCAGAGCTTGGCGGTGACTGCGCTCGTGCCGATCGTATCGGCGCAGTCGCGGATGCACGACATCAGCGTGGATCAGCTGCGCCGCATCTTCCTCGGGACTGCCGCACGCGATCCGGATGGGCGCGCGTTCATTCCTCTCAACCATCCGGCGGGCGTCGCAACGCGCCAGCGCTTCGATCGCCTCGTGCTCGGCTTCGGCCCCGATCAGGCCGCGCGATATTGGATCGACCAGCGCATTCGCGGCGCTGCGCTACCGCCGCGCTCAGCCACACCCGAGCAGTTGCTCCAGCGCGTGGTGGCCAAGCTGCCCGGTGCGATCAGCTATGTGCCGGCGGACAGCGTGATCGCA
>JAYUYY010000606.1:0-4688 GCA_043752225.1 Sandaracinaceae bacterium
CTAGCGACCCCGCCGATCCGACCGACGATCCCACCGACGATCCGGCGGACGATGACAACGACGGCGACGTCACGACCGATCCGGACGACAACGACGACACGACCGACCCGGATGACGACGCCACGGATCCTGTCGACGACGACGCCGCCCCCGATGCGGGCACGCCGGTTGACGACGACGACGTCCCCACGGACGACGAGCCGCCGACGCACGCTGAATTCTGCGCAGGGGGTGGCCCGGCGATCGTGATCCCCGATCCGAGCGTCCCGGACGCGACGTCGTGCACGCCCGAAATCGGCCGTCGCCTCTTCTCACACGCGCTCTGCACCTGCGACGACACGACGTTCGCCGGCTACCTCAAGACGCGCTCGTTCGACTCCGCGACCGGCGCACCGGTCGTCGCTTCGGGCGCACCCGTGGGCATCAACGACCAGCTGATCAGCGGCTCGTACGTCGACGTCGGCGGCACTCTCCAAGTGACAGGCGCGACGACGTTCGCGGGCTTCCTTCAAGTCGGCGGCGATCTCGAGCTGCAAGAGAACCTCGCGCTCGGCGGCTACCTCGAAGTCAGCCGCGATGCTTGGCTCGCGGGCGATTCGATCCTGACCGCGGCAACGATCGGCCGCGACCTCAACACCCAGCCCGGCAAGCTTCAGCCGCCGTTCTGGACGCTCGTCGGCGGCAACGTCAACCAGGGCACGTTCTCGGTCGATGAGCCGTGCGCGTGCGATCCCGAAGAGCTGCTCGATGTCGACGCGATCATCGCGGACGGTATGGCGAACAACGACAACGCCGTGATCGGCCTCGATCCGGCAGCGTTCGTCGGGCACATCGGCTATCGGCGCTTCGAGCTGCCATGCGGCCGCTTCTATCTCGACGAGATCAGCGGCATCGGCGCGATCACACTGGTCATCGAAGGTCGCACCGCACTGTATGTCGGCGATGACGTGTCGATCACCGGCATGTTCGACGTCGAGCTCGGCCCCGAAGGCGAGCTGGACCTGTTCATCGGCGACAACCTCGTGCAGGTCGGCTACGGCACGTTCGGCGATCCCGCACGTCCTTCGCGCATGCGCGTGTACGTCGGTGGTGAGGGCGACATCTTGTTCCTCGGCTATCAGCCGGTCGGCGCCATTATCTACGCGCCGCGCTCGCGCATGATCAGCGCGGGCTACGTCGACATGGAAGGCTCGCTCTTCCTGCGCGACCTCGACGCCGGCGCGTACATCGACATCACCTACGACCGCGACATCCTCACGCCGGGCGACGCGTGCGAGCCGCCGGTTGACGAAGAGTCGCCGCCGGTTGACGAAGAGCCGCCGCCGCCCGAGTGCTACGCGAGCTGCAACGAAACGTGCGGCGACGTTGCCTGCGTCGATGGACAATGCGCGCCGTGCACGAGCGACGCCGACTGCTGCTCCCCGCTCGTCTGCTATCCCAACGGGACCTGCGGCGCGAACCTGCTCTGATTCTGTGAATGAACGCTCGACGGTCGGACGTTGATCCCTCCGTCGAGCGCAAGCATTCGACTTCGATTCCCATGGAACGAAGCGGGTGGTCGGACAAGATCCCAGGTCCGTGCGTAAGTTTTTCACGCTGGAAGATCCCGTCGTTCCGCTGCTTCACCCGCGGTTGGTCGTGGAGACGGCGGCGCAGCAAGGCGCTGATCGCAAAGCGCTGCTCGAGGGGACGGACGTCAACGAAGCGATGCTCGCGAGCCCGGACGCGCGCATTTCTTACATTCAGTTCGGCTTGCTCACGCGCAACGCGCTGCGCCTCACCGGCAATCCGACGCTGGGCCTCGACGTCGGGCGCAATCTCCACTTGCCGCACATGGGCATGCTCGGGCTCGCGATCATGAGCAGCGGCACTGCAGGCGCCGCGCTCGGAGCGACCCTGCGGCATCACAAGCGCGTCGCGCCGGGTTGGGACCTCAGCCTCGAGGTCGATGGCGCGATCGGCCGCTTCATCGCGACCGAAGCGATCTCGTTTACGCCCTTCCAAGCGTTTGCGACCGAGATGCTGCTGGCTGCGTTCGATACCCAAGCCAGCATGCTGATCGGACGCAAGCTGCCGATCGTGCGCATCAGCCTCTGTTACCCGGCACCGCCGCACGCCGAACGATACCGACAAGCGCACGACGTGCCGGTGCTGTTCGATCAGAGGCGCACGGAGGTCGAGTTCGAGTCTTCACTGCTGCAAGAGCCGCTCGCGTTTTCCGAGCCGGCGACCGCCAAGCTGGCCGAGCAATACTTCGCCGAGCATCCGGCACAGCACGCAGCGACCGATGGCTTGATCTTGCAGGTTCGCAAGCGCTTGCTCGCGGCGCGCGGCAAGCCACCGGACGTCGGACAGCTCGCACGCGAGCTCCAGACCAGCGAGCGCTCGTTGCGCCGCGGGCTTCAAGAGCTCGGCACCTCGTATCAGGAGCTGCTCGACGAGATGCGACGCGAGCGCGCGATCGAATGGGCGCGTTCGACGGCGATGTCGTTCGACCAAATCGCTTCGCAGCTCGGCTTCAGCGACGTGCGCATTCAAGCGCTGGACCGGACGCACGCCGAGCGAGCTGCGCGATGAGCGAGACGACCCCACAACATGAGCGCGACACGATGACCTATGTAGGGCCGTGAACGCTCGCAGAAAAATCACAGCTTCGAGCTGGAAGCTCGCCGCTTGCTCGCTATCCTTGTGAAGAGAACGCACGCAGCACGCAGCGCGCCTTCCTACAGCAGCATGCGAAGACGAGCTCTTTCCAAAACGGCGTTCATCGACCTGATCACTGGATCGCTGATCTGCCTGCTCGCATGCAGCGCGGGTAGCGACAACACACAGCGCCGCATCGCGCGGCCGACCGAGACGCTGCGCGCGATGACCAACGGTCGCGGCCCGATGCCGATCGCGAGCTGTCGCGCGCACCTGCGCGAAGCTCAGCGCGGATTGCCCGCGCGCCGCCAAGGGTTGGTGCAGCGCTTCCTTGTCGATCTCGAAGATCAAGGGCTTGAAGAGTCCGGCAGCGTCACGGCTCGGAGCTTTCGACGCATCGCAGCGGGTCTATCCGCGCTACGTGAAGAGCGATTGCACGATGCGATGAGCCCCGGTGCACCGCGCTTGTACTCGCCGAGCGTGCCCGATGATTTTCCGGCCCAGGTCGAGGCGTTCACCGCGACGCTCAAGCCCAAGGGTGTCCCCGGCACCTCCGCAGGCTTGGATGCGCCGCACGGCGACTACGACTTCATGATGAAGGAGCTGGTGTCGCTGCTCTACGTCTTTCGCGACGAGCCGCAGCTGCTGACCGATGAGGCCGCGTACAACATCATCACGCGCGCACTGTTGCCGCGCGCGTATGGATCCGCGCAACAGCATCTGACTTTCGATATCCGCGTCCCTTTGCTCTCGGAAGCGCTGCGCTATCCAGAGACCGAAAACCACGTGCTGATGACGCTGTCGTCGATCTATTTGACGCGGCAATGGATCGCGCAAAACCCACGTGGCGACGCGCGCATCGCGGCAATCGATCGCAGCAAGCTGGACGCGGCTGCGATGGCGGAGCCGCTGCTGCAAGCGACCGGTCGCCTGCTTCACAACGGCTTCTTCGAGGTGAATGCGCGGCCCTATCAAGCGATGAGCGCGCACGCGCTCTTGAACCTGCAAGCGTTCGCCGGAGACAACGCCGTGCGCACGAGCGCGCGCAACGCGTTCGACTACCTCGCAACGCTCTTCGCGTTCCAGTCGTTCGAAGCCAAACGCTACGGCCCGTATCGACGCAGCGCGGGCTACGCGGATCGCGTCGGCATGTACGAAAACGATGGCGTGCTGTTCATGATGGGCGCGTTGTCCGGCAGTCGTTCATGGCCCGACAGCTTCCAAAGCGGCGGCAACACGAGTGGCCACGCGCTGTGGGCGACGATGCTCAACTACCGCATGCCCGATGCCGTCCAGGAGCTGATGCTGCACAAGCACAGCGGCTACTGGGCGCGCATGCACACGCGCTTCGGAGGCTCGCACTACGAAGCCGGCGCGGCCGGTCGCTACTTCGATTCGGATGGACGCGCGCACACCGATGACAAGCTCGAGGCGCTGCCGGAGCTGTACTTCGCGACGTCGCGCTTCCTGAACGCGGCGGGAGGCCGGTTCAATCGCATGCCGATTCGCGGCGATACGCTGCGCCCAGTGCACGGCGTGCAAGATCTCGATTTCTTGTCGCGCCCGCATGCGTTGCTCACGCGCGGTCATTTACAGCACTGGAAAGACCTGGGCGCGATGGCCGAGGAGGTGATGCTGATGCAAGGCGATCACCGCTTCTGGCGCAGCGACAACAGCGGCACGTACAAGAGCTTTTCGTACGGCTATCGCGAGCTGCCGGGGCGCGACGCGCATCTGCGCTTCCCGATGCGCATGCCCGAGGCATGGCAAGCGCACCTGTACCGCGAGGGCAAGAACATCGACTTCAGCCCGGGCAACGGCGGCCGCGTGAAGTTTCGAATCGTGGACCTCAGCCGCGTCGAGCCGTACGGCTTCTACGTGCTGCTCGGACAGGTCAGCAAGAGCGAGCGCGAGCCGAAGCACCGCGAGATCAGCCGCGGCTTTTGGGAGATCGTTCCGCAGGAGCGCTTCGCGAGCGCGCGTGATCTCATGGACTGGACGCTCGCGCACAACGACGGCTCGCAATTCCAAAACGCCCTGCAAGG
>JAYUYY010000607.1:0-4672 GCA_043752225.1 Sandaracinaceae bacterium
ATTATCGGGAGAACGTGCGCCGTTCTCCCGCCCCGCCGGCAAAGCCGTCGGGGCCCCACCCTCTCACGAGGGTCGCTGCGCTCCCGACCTTCCCTGTTCGCCTGAGCAGGTGGGAAAGGTTCGCCAAACGCTGTACAGCGCTTGCGCGCGCCGTGTTATAAGGCGCGCCCGACCGTCGGCGACGAGCTTTTCGCCGCGACAGTCGTGCTGATTCGAACGATCGCATCGATGAGTCGAGCAGCTCCGTGGACGGCCGTTGTCGTTCGCCCGAGCGCCACGCTCTTAGCGAAGCCGCACAGGAGACACTGATGAGCCAACCGCTTTTCCCCGGTCCGAGCCACGGCAATCCGATCACGATGGGAGCCGACGGCAAGCTCTCCGTTCCCAACGATCCGATCATCCCGTTCATCGAAGGCGACGGCACCGGTCGCGACATCTGGCGCGCTTCACAGCGCGTGCTCGATGGCGCGGTCACCAAGGCGTACGGCGGCAAGCGCTCGATCGCATGGTGGGAGGTCTACGCCGGTGAGAAGGCATTCGATAAGTTCAAGAGCTGGTTGCCCGAGGAAACCGTCGAGGGCTTTCGCAAGTACTTGATCGGCATCAAGGGTCCGCTCACCACGCCGATCGGCGGCGGCATCCGTTCGCTGAACGTCGCGCTGCGCCAGATGCTCGACCTCTACGTGTGCTTGCGCCCCGTGCGCTGGTTCGAAGGCGTGCCTTCACCGGTGAAGAAGCCGGGCGATGTCGACATGGTGATCTTTCGCGAGAACACTGAAGACATCTACGCGGGCATCGAGTTCGAAGCCGGCAGCGATGACGCGAAGAAGCTGCTTGAGTTTCTGAAGACCAGCTGGCCCGCGCGCTACAAGAACATTCGCTTCCCGGCGACGAGCGGCTTGGGCATCAAGCCCGTGTCGAGCGAAGGCACTGAGCGGCTCGTGCGCGCGGCGCTCGAGTACGCGATCGCGAACGGTCGCAAGAGCATTACGCTCGTGCACAAGGGCAACATCATGAAGTTCACGGAAGGCGGCTTCCGGAACTGGGGCTACGCGGTCGCGGACCGCGAGTTCGGCGACAAGGTCTACACCTGGGAGACTTGGGAGAAGACCAAGGCGGCCAAGGGTGAAGACGCGGCGAACGCCGAGCAGACCGCGGCGATCAAGGCCGGCAAGATCATCGTCAAGGACGCGATCGCCGACATCACGCTGCAGCAAGTGCTCACGCGTCCGAAAGACTTCGACGTCATCGCGACGCTCAACTTGAACGGCGACTACTTGTCCGACGCGCTCGCAGCGCAGGTCGGCGGCATCGGCATCGCGCCCGGTGGCAATATCAACTACCTCACCGGCCACGCCATCTTCGAAGCGACGCACGGCACCGCGCCGAAGTACGCCGACAAAGACATGGTGAACCCCGGCTCGGTGATCCTGAGCGGCGAGATGATGCTTCGTCACATGGGTTGGATCGAAGCGGCAGACCTCGTGCTCAAGGGTCTCGACGGCGCGATCAGCGCGAAGACCGTGACGTATGATTTCCACCGCCAGATGGACGGCGCGACGCTGCTCAAGTGCTCGGAGTTCGGCACTGCAGTCATCGACCACATGTGAAGCATTCGCGCGAGCAACCTCGCTCTTCGCGTTTTTCAATTTTTCGATCGGTTTGTCTGAAGCGCTCTCGCGCATTTTGATTTGAGAGGATTTGCGATGCCCCAGCGTAAGAAGATTGCAGTCATTGGCGCAGGTAACATCGGCGGCGAGATCGCCATGCACGCTTCGCGGCAAGAGCTCGCGGACGTGATGCTGCTCGACATCCCCGAGAAGGAAGGCGTCGCCAAAGGCAAGGCGCTCGACATCATGCAGACGCTCGCGCTCGAGGGTAACGACGCGAAGGTCGTCGGCACGAGCAACTACGACGACATCCAAGGCTCGGACGTCGTGATCGTGACCGCGGGCGTGCCGCGCAAGCCGGGCATGAGCCGCGATGATCTCTTGAGCATCAACCTCAAGATCATCCGCTCGGTCGCGACCAACGTGAAGACCAAGGCGCCGAACGCGCTCGTGATCGTGATCTCGAACCCGCTCGACGCGATGGTCTACGAGATGAAGAAGGTCACGGGATTTTCGCGCCAGAAGGTGATCGGCATGGCCGGCATTTTGGACAGCGCGCGCTTCGAGTGCTTCCTCGCGGAAGCCGCGAACACGAGCGTGAAGAACGTGCGCGCGATGGTGCTCGGCGGTCACGGCGACACGATGGTGCCGTGCCTCAGCTACACCACGATCGGCGGCGTGCCGGCGACCAAGGTGCTGCCGAAGGAAAAGCTCGACGCGATAGTCACGCGCACGCGCGGCGGCGGCGGCGAGATCGTTCAGCTGATGGGCACGAGCGCGTACTACGCGCCGGCCGCGGGCGCGCTCGCGATGGCCGAGAGCTTCTTGAAGGGCCAGCGCCGCGTGATCGCGTGCGCCGCGTTCCTCGAGGGCGAGTACGGCTACAAGGATCTCTACATGGGCGTGCCGATCGTGATCGGCCCCGAGGGCATGGAGCGCGTGGTCGAGATCGAGCTGTCCGCCGAAGAGAAGGCGATGCTCGAGACCTCCGCGAAGGCCGTGCGCGAGCTGATCGACGCGTCGGCGAAGCTCTGAACCTTCCTACGAAAGCACCACACTCATGAACGTTCACGAGCACCAGGCTAAAGACCTCTTTCGCAAGTACGGGATCCCCGTGCCCAAGAACACCGCGCTGATGAGCAACAGCGGCGTGCGCGCGGCGGCGCAGAAGCTGATCGACGAGACCGGCAGCGAAGTCGTCGTCGTCAAAGCGCAGATCCACGCAGGCGGTCGCGGCAAGGCGGGCGGCGTCAAAGTGGTGAAGGGCGCGGAGGCGGCCGAGAAGGCGGCCAACGAGATCTTTGGCAAGGTGCTCGTGACTCCGCAGACGGGTCCCGAGGGCAAGAAGGTCCAGCGCTTGCTCGTCGAGCAGGGCCTGCAGATCGATCGCGAGCTGTACCTGGCGTTCGCGCTCGACCGCGAAACCCGGCGCGTCGTCGTGATGGCATCGACCGAAGGCGGCATGGAGATCGAAGAGGTCGCGCACAAGACGCCGGAGAAGATCCTGCGCGTGATCATCGACCCGGCGATCGGCATCCAGGGCTTTCAGTCGCGTCAGATCGCGTTCGGGCTCGGCCTCGAAGGCGACGCAGCGAAGGACCTCGGCAAGCTGCTGCCGGCGCTCGAGAAGCTCTTCATGAAAGAGGACTGCTCGCAGGTCGAGATCAACCCGCTGATCGTCACCAAGGACAACCACCTGCTCGCGCTCGACGCGAAGGTGAACTTCGATGACAACGCCGAGTTCCGCCACAAGGAATGGGCGGAGTGGCGCGACATGACGGAAGAGAAAGCCGTCGAGATCGAAGCCAAGGCTGCGGGTCTCTCGTACATCCAGCTCGACGGCAACATCGGATGCCTGGTCAACGGTGCCGGCCTCGCCATGGGCACCATGGACATCATTAAGCACTACGGCGGTGAGCCGGCGAACTTCTTGGACGTCGGCGGCGGCGCGAGCCGCGAGACCGTGACCAAGGCGTTCAAGATCATCCTCGCGTCACCCGACGTGAAGGGCATCTTCGTGAACATTTTCGGCGGCATCGCGCAGTGCGACACGATCGCAGCGGGCGTGATCGCGGCGTCGAAGGAAGTCGGGCTTAAGGTTCCGTTGGTCGTGCGCCTCGAAGGCACGAATGTGGAGCTCGGCCGCAAGATGCTCGCAGAGTCGGGCTTGGCGATCACATCGGCAGCGACGATGGGCGACGGCGCTCGCAAGATCGTTGACCTGGTCAAGGGAGCGTAAGTCGTGGGCATTTTAGTCAACAAGAACACGCGCGTTCTCGTGCAGGGCATCACCGGTGCGTACGGCGGTAATCACGCGCGCTGGTGCATGGAGTACGGCACGCAAGTCGTTGCCGGCGTCACGCCAGGCAAGGGCGGTCAGAAGTTCGAGAACAAGGTTCCGATCTTCAACACCGTCGCGCAGTCGGTCAAAGAGACCGGCGCGGACGCCTCGATGATCTTCGTGCCGCCGCCCTTCGCGGCCGACGCGATCCTCGAAGCGATCGATGCCGGCGTGAAGCTCGTCATCTGCATCACCGAAGGCATCCCGGCCAACGACATGATCGGCGTGCGCCGCGTGCTCGACGGTCAGAGCTTCACGCGGTTGATCGGTCCGAACTGCCCCGGCGTGATCACGCCCGGTCAGTGCAAGATCGGCATCATGCCGGGCCACATCCACAAGCCCGGTCGCATTGGCGTCGTGTCGCGCAGCGGCACGCTCACGTATGAAGCGGTCGGTCAGCTCACCGCGCTCGGCATCGGCCAGAGCTCGTGCGTCGGCATCGGCGGCGACCCGGTCAACGGCACCGACTTCGTCGATGTGCTGCGCATGTTCAACGCCGACCCGGACACGGATGGCGTGATCATGATCGGCGAAATCGGCGGCGCGGCGGAAGAGCGCGCGGCCGAGTACATCAAGGCCGAGTTTAAGAAGCCGGTCTGCGGCTTCATCGCCGGCACGACCGCACCGCCCGGCAAGCGCATGGGTCACGCGGGCGCGATCATCTCGGGCGGCACCGGCGCAGCGGCCGACAAGATCGCAGCGTTGCAGGCAGCAGGCGTGA
>JAYUYY010000608.1:0-11415 GCA_043752225.1 Sandaracinaceae bacterium
CGCGCGGCCCGCGAGTGGATGGCAGCCGCGCCGGCGCAAGACCGTTCCGATCGACGAGTAGACGAGCCGCGCGGCATACACCGCCGACGCGCAGCGAAACGAGAGATAGCGCAGGCCTGCATCGCCGGAGCTGTAGTAGCCGTCGGCGAGCGCGAGCAGATCGGCTGTGGCGCGGCTGACCGCCGGCGCGGCGCTCTCGGGAAACGCGTGGCCCAGCTGATCGCGCAGGCCGCTTGCGCCGTGCACGGCCAGCGTCGCGTTCGGCAGGTAGAGCCGTCCGCGCTGCCAATCTTCCAGCACATCCCGCGCGATGTTCGTCAGCTGCATCGCGCTGCCAAGATCCTTGGCGTGCTCGAGCGCGGCGCGATCGCGCACGCCCATCACGTGGCACATCATCAAGCCCACCGTGCCCGCGACGCGGTAGCAGTACAAAAGCAGCTCGGCAACGCTGGTATACGCGGTGTCGCGCACGTCCATTTCCATGCCGAGCAGCAGGTCATCGAAGCAAAAGCGGGGGATCGCGCGCTGCTCGATCACCGACTGCAGCGCCGCGAGCAGCGGATCGGGTTGCGGCGCACCGGCGTAGAGCGATGCGAGCTCCACGCGCAGCGCGATCAGCGCGTGGGCTTGCTCGTTCGCCGCGACCGAGTCGATCGCGTCGTCGACGCGCCTGCAGTACGCGTAGAGCACGATCGCGTCTTCACGCGCGCCGGGCGGCAGGAGCTTGCTCGCGAGCGCAAAGCTCTTCGAATGCCGAGCGATGATCGCAGCGGCCGTGCTGAGCGCCGACGCCGAGCCCATCACGCGAAGTCCTGCAGGATGAGGCTCGCGGTCGCCTTGGCGCTGTTCACCACGCCCGGCACGCCCGCGCCGGGATGCGTTCCCGCGCCCACCAAGTAGAGGCCGGGGATCTCGGGGTCTTTGTTGTGCGGCCGAAACCACGCGCTCTGAGTGAGCTTCGGCGCGCAGCTGAACGCGGAGCCGTGATGGCTTTGCAGCTCGTCGCGAAACGTCTCGGGCGTGATGAAACGTTGCGTCACGACGTGCTTGCGCAAGTCGGGCATGACCTTCTCGAGCTCAACGAGGATGCGCTCGGCATAGGCCGGACCGATTTTCTGCCAATCGATCGGCGCGTGGCCTAGGTGCGGCACCGGCGAGAGCACGTAGAACGCATCGCAGCCTTCCGGCGCGAGCGACGGATCGGTCACCGTCGGCGCGTGCAGGTAGAGGCTGAAGTCCTCGGGCAGCTCGTTGCCCTCGAAGATCTCCTCGAGCAGCGCTTTGTAGCGCGGACCGAACAGCACGGTGTGGTGCGCGACCTGGTCGCGATAGAGCTTGTCGGTGCCGAAGTACAAGACGAACAGCCCCATCGACCAATCGAGCTTCTCCACACGC
This sequence comes from Sandaracinaceae bacterium, assembly GCA_043752225.1. Lineage (GTDB taxonomy): Bacteria > Myxococcota_A > Polyangia > Polyangiales > JAFGIB01 > JAYUYY01. The sequence continues at coordinate 1,396 of JAYUYY010000608.1, forward strand.
TTCTGCATGCGCGCAGCGCCGACTTCGCCGCGCAAGAGATCACCGTACGTGTGACGAAGATCGGCGTTCGAGACCACGAGATCGAACAGCTCGCTGCGCGGCTCGCCCGCATCGAGCGTCGTGACCCTGTGCTGCGTAGGGCCTTCATTTGCGTGACCGAGCCGCACGATCTGGATGCTCTTCACCGGCGCGGACAAACGCAGCTCGCCGCCCAGCTCTTTGAATAGCTTCACGAGCGCGCCGACCAGCGCGCCCGTGCCGCCGCGCGGAAAGAACACGCCCCACTGCCGCTCGAGGTAGTGGATCAACGTGTAGATCGCGCTGGTGTCGAACGGATTGCCGCCGACCAGCAGCGTGTGAAACGAGAGCGCTTGGCGCAGGTGCTCGTCCTTTACGAAACGCGCAACGGTCGCGTACACGGAGCGATCGGCGCGCAGCTTCGCGAGCTGGGGCGCGACGCGGACCATGTCCGAGAACTTGAGGAACGGCGTTGCCGCGAGCTGGAGATAGCCTTTCTCGAACACCTTCTTCGCGTAATCCACGAACCTCAGATAGCCCGGCACGTCGCGCGGCGAGAGCGCGCGGATCGCCTCGACCATGTCGCCGGTGTAATCGAGCGCGACGCCGTCATCCCAGAGCAGCCGATAAAACGGCGTCACCGGGAGCAGCTCGACGTAGTCCGACATGCGACGACCGGCCTCGCTGAACAGCTCTTCGAGACAGCTCGGCGCGGTGATCACCGTGGGCCCGGCATCGAAGGTGAAGGCTTGCGCGAGCGCTGGATCCCCGTACGGCTCGCGGTACACGCGCGCGCGGCCGCCCGGTTGGTCGTGTTGCTCGAAGAGCACGGTGGAGAAGCCGGCGTTCTGCAAGCGGATCGCGACCGCGAGCCCGCCGAAGCCGCTGCCGATCACTGCTGCGCGCTTGCCTGCTCGCGCGGTGTACGCGCGTGAATCGGGGGTAGGCACCGCGTTCATGCGCCACCCATGAATGCGCGCTCGAGCACCGAGAGCTCGCCGCGCACGACCTCTACCCACTCGCCTTCGCCGACCGCTTGCACCAGCGCGCCGAGCGCATCGTCGACCGCCAAGCGCGTGCGACGCAGCCCGGTCATACCCAAGCGAAAGCGCGCGTGCGCGAGCAGGGCGTCGTATGCCTGATCCTGTGCTCCTGCCAGATCTTGCGCGCGCGCGACGTGCAGCAGGTCGAGCGCCTGATGGTAGTGCTCCGAGTCGGCATCCTCGGCGAGCCACGCCCACACCCAGGTCGCGCGCGCCTCGCGCAGGTCTTCAATCGCCTTGTCGCGGCGATGTGGGTTCAAGATCCCGCTCAAGTCGTCGAGCATCTGCAAGCCGACGCCGACCTCGCGACCGAAGCGCGCGAGCGCGGCGATCCTACGCGTCGTCGCACCGGCGGTGATCGCCCCGAGCGCGCAGGCGAGCCCGACCAGCTGACCGGTCTTGAGCGTCGTGATCGCGCGCACCACGGCTACCACTTCGGATCGCGGTAGCTCGTCCACGCGCACGGTGAGGTCGAGCGCTTGACCTTCGTGGCAGCGCAACAAGCATTCGCAGATCCGTTCGTGCGCCTCGAGCCGCGCCGCGCTCGAGAGCGACATGCGGCTGAGCAGCACCTGCGGCCAGAAGTACAGCCAGTTTCCCGCGTTGAGCGCGACGCTCACACCGTGCAAGCGGTGCAGAGCCGGCTTGCCGCGACGTAACTGCGAGTTATCTTCGATGTCGTCGACGATCAGCGACCCAGCATGCAGGATCTCGATCAGCAGCGGGAGCGATTCCGGCATGGCACCGGGCTCGCCACCGCCGAGCACGAAGCCCAGCTCCACGATGCGCGAGCGCAGCTCTTTGCCGGGCCGGCTCAGGAACTCGCGCAGCGGTCCGAGCAGCGCGCGTTCCCAAAGCCACCCGGGCACCTCGCCTTGATCGATCTCGCGCTCGAGCAGCGCGACGATTGGTCGATGCGCCAGCTCTTCGGCTTCGTGGGCGATTTTCATGACGCTCCAACAGGTCCACGTGAACGAGCGCTGCGGCTCGGTAGGCCGCCGCCAAAGCTGCCGCCAAAGCTGCCGCCAAACAAAGCGTGCGCGATCGAGAAGCCGCGCGGCGGGCGGCCGACTAGGATCCGTACGCAGTCCATGCGCGTGAGCGTGAGGGCGTAGAAGCGCGCGATCAGCTCGTCGGGCAAGTGGTAGAAGCGCGCGAACACGTTCCACATGTCTTCGGGCGCGAATGCATTGAAGAGCAGCGCGTTGAGTCGCTCGGCGAAACGCGCGCGCGTGCGGTGCTCGCGATACAGCGCGCGCATCGGCTCGCCGAACACGTTCGGGTAGCACGCCGCGACGTGAAGCGAGAGCCGCAGCGCGATCGGAAACGAGTAGCCGGTCGCAGGGTGAAACCAGCCGCCCGCGTATCCGGCGAGCAACGGTGACGCGCCTGGCGCGTCGTCATCATGCCTTGCGGCTCCGAGCGCGTACGGCATTGGCAAGACGCCGCGCTCTTGGCGCAGCACATCCTCGACCACACCGAAGCGGCTTGCGTACGCCAAGATCGCTGCGACGCGCGCGCCTTCATCGAGCACAGGCGTGGTCGAGAAAAAGGTGTCCTCGACCAGCAGTCGGTCGACGCCGGTTGGGAGCACGTAGAAGAACCGAAAGCCGTCTTCTTGCGGCACCGTCGCGTCCATCAGGATCGGATTGGGCAGCGAGCACGGCGTGCGCAGCCGAAGCTCGAGCCCGATGAACTTCTGATAGCCGCAAAGGGCTCCGGTTGCGGCATGGGCGGACGGACCGCGCGCGTCGATCACGAGCGGCGCGTGCAGCTCAGTGCCGTCGCTGAGCACGACGCGATCGGCGTGCAGCTCGCGTGCGCTACACCCGAGCCGCAGCGTCGAGCTCGGATGCGCGGCGAACGCGTCGCTGAGCACGCGATGAAAACGCTCGGACGTAATCGCAGCGTACGGCGCATGCACAGTGCGCGCGAAGCCGGGGAAGCGCACGTCGTGGCTTTGGTAGCGATGCGCGATCAGCGGCTCGATGAACGCGCGCGCATGCTCGGGCACGTCGGCGGCGTGAAAGCACCAGGTGTGATTGCCGCCAAGGGATGGGTCGCGCTCGACCAGTGCGATGCGCAGCGCTGGGTTTCGCGCCCAGCATGCGAGCGCGATGAGGCCGTTTTGCAGCCCGCCACCGACCAGCAAGAGATCATGGGTGGAAGCCGCAAGCACACGCAGGTCCTGGGCTCGCGCTACCCCCCGTCAAGGGCCAATGGGTTCAAACGGGACGCGTCACTGCTGGATCGTGGCGGGATCGATGCAGACCTGCACGTTGGTGAGCAGCTGACTGTTGGCGCAGATCAATCCATCCGGGCACGTCGGGTCTTGCTCGTGGCAAGCCGCGCGCTGGCTGCCGTTGATGTCGCACTGCGTCGCGCAGGTGAAGTCGTCGTAGCCCGCGCCGCTCTGCGAGAGCGTGCCGCAGCAATACTCGTCGTCCGAGCAATCCTCCGGACCATCGCAGCGCGCTTCCATCACCGTGCAGTCGGGCAGCGAGCACGTGCACGCCGCCGCTTCCTCGATGCAGGTATCCGCCTCGAGGCTGCGCGTGCAGCACTTCTGGGTATCGAGCGCGCACAGCGAGACCAAGCCTACGCCGCACGAAACGCCCGGCTCGACATCACCCGCGGGCGTCGGCTCGGATGCGTCGGTGAGCGTTCCGTCCGGCATGCCCGAATCGGTCATGGTGCCACCGCCGGTGCCACCGCTCATCGGATTGGCAGCTCCCGCAACGCCCGCAGCTCCCGTCGCACCGGATGCGCCCGCTGCACCCACGCCGCCCGCCCCTGCCATCGGCGCAGACCCTTGCGGTGCTTGGGTCACCGGACAGCCCATGCACGCTTGGTAGCCGTTGCCGTTTGCGTTGCACGCCTGCATGCCCATCACCGTGCTCGCGGTGCAGGGGCACGCGCGCAGCTGGCCGATGGTGCAGCTCAGCGCAGTGACCGCATCGCGCGAGCCACCCGCGTTCGGGTCTTCGCCGCCGCACGCGCCCGCAGCGAGTAAGAGCGCGCTCGCGAGCACGCTTGCATACGAGCTGCGCGCGCTCATCGCAGTGCCACCTTTCCAAGGCCTTCGATCTCCGCCGCCACCGCCGAGGTCACGGGGATCAGCCACGAGCCCGCGGGGCTCTCACTATAAGGAAAGTAATAGGCGACGCTCGCACCGAGATCGGCCCCGAGCGCATCGAGCAAGCGCACCGTGCGCATCTCCTCTTCACCACCCGGACTGCGCGTCAGCGTCACCTGACCGCGATAGCTGGCGTGGCCCTCGCGATCGACCAGCACGCGCGCATAGCTCACCTTCGCCGGCGTCGCCTCTTTGAACTGCAGGTTCAAGTAGCGAATGCGCTCGAACAGACGCTCGAAGTTGTAGTCGCTGATGAACGCCGGATCGCAGTAGCTCATCAGGTCGTAGTACTCGTTGGGATCGCGCAGCATCTGCGTGCCGAGGCTGTAGCCCCAGACGCCGATCTTCGCCTCCGGATACGGGTATGGACCGCCCGAAGTACCGCACGGCGCGTGCGGCAAGCCGAGCGAGTGCCCGAGCTCGTGCGCCATCGTGCTGGCTGTGACGCTGCCCTCCCAGCCCACGCCGACCGAGCAGCGCCCGTAGTCACCCGCCGGACCGGGCACGGGCGAAATGCCGACCACACCGCTGCCGTACTCTTGGAACGAGGTGCGCGGCGCCATCACGCCGTAATAGAGCTGCTTCGGATCGTGCTCTTCGTTCGCGCGCAAGCTGCAGTGGAAGTCGAGCCACTGTTCCCAGCCCGTATTCGGACCGACCTGCCCTTCGTAGTCGACCGGCTCGTGCACGGTGATCTCGATCTGCGACGCCGGGTAATACGAGCGTAGATACTGCTTGAAGAGATCGATTTGCGTTTGCGCCATGGCTGGCATGCGTCCGCTGCCATCGCCTTGATAGCGATACGGCACGAGCATGACGCGCAGCGGGCCGGCATCGCGCGGGCTCAGCGCTGCGAGCTCGCTCGCCGCTTGCGGAAAGCGCGCCGCGGGGTCGATCGCGCCGCTCGCGGGAGCCGTCACGTCGTGCAGCGACACCGAGTATTGAAGGTCCTCGGTAATCTGATCACCCGGGATGTTGAAGTTGACGGTGCTCTCGAGCTCCGCATCGGTCGACGCAGCCGTGATGTGCTGCGTCGCGGTCTGCGAGGCCGCGGGCCCTTCGCTCGAGGTCAGCGTCAGCACGATCTCGAGATCGCGCTGAGCGAAACCCGCGGTCGGCGCGACGAACACACGGAGCAGCGCATCCTTGCCGACGATCACCGGCGCATTGCGCGCGATCACCGGCTCGCCGGCGTTCATGAGCGAGACCTTCACCGCTTGATAGATCGCGATCTCTTGGATGCGCACGTCCTTCGCGAGCGTGCTGTCCGCGGGCGGCATGTTATCGGGCAGCATGCCGGCGACTCCTGCTGCGACGCCAGCGCCACCGCCGGTGCCGATCGCGCCTACGCCGCTCGCGCCCACGCCACTCGCGCCCACTCCGCTCGAGCCTGCGATCGTTCCGCCGGTGCCACTCGCGGTAGCACCCGATACGCCCGATGCACCGCCGACGGGTGCTGCGGCGCCTGCGCACTGGCACACGCCAAACGCATTCGCGGTCGCCGCACAGATCTGAACGCCGCGCGTTCCATCGGTGCACGCGCACTCGACTTGGATGCCGGGCAAGCACGGCTGCGCTCCGCTCATGCCATTTTGAACCGCATCGCTCGCCGGTTCCTCACTGCATGCAGCGATGCAAATCGCCAGCGCGCCCGAAAGACAGACCTTCGTCAAAACCGCCCGAACCCACGTCGTTCGTCTCATCGAATCACCGTTTCTGAAGGCGCACTGCCGGCGAAGCCCGCACGAATGACGCATGAATGACGCGTCAAGCGAGCCAAGCCAGGCAACCCAAATCCCGTGCTCACGCTACCGCTGCTGTTCAACATCGCAACCACCGAAGTCTTGTCCTGCGAGTTGGGACGCGCTAACTCGAGATAGACCACGAACGTCACCGATCGCAGCTGTCGAAAACGACACCTGCTCATTTGCATGCTCGCGTTATGGATGACGATCAGCTCACCGCCGTATCGCCGCGACACTCGGTGCGCCTCGCATCCGAGTACTTGCTGCTCTTCAATAGGGCGCCGAGCCGCGACTTCGTCGTGCGCACGATCACGCGGCGCGAGGCGAATGGATCACCGCTGATGTCCGCGGACATCGTGATCGCTAGCGAGGAAACCCGCGCGCGCTTTCCGCTCGCGAACACGTATCCCCTGCACTTCCGCAAGACGTATTACCCGGGCCGCTTGCACGGTGATCCCAAGCACGAGGTCGACAGCCACGCGCGCGCGAGCGAGCTGATCGGCTTGCCGCCGCCGATCGGTTTCACCGACAGCGAGTTTCGTGCCTGCCTGATCCCGGGCATGCCGTACAACCGCATGTCGCCCTTCGGCGTCGAGCCCGAAGAGGCCAACCTGCCGCGCGCACAAGCGATGCCGCTCGCCACCGCAGCAGGCTTATGGATGCTGCTCGAACGCGCGTTCGCGCTGATGGAGAAGCTGCATGCAGGCGGGCTCGCGCACGGCGATGCCGAGACGCACAACTTCATCGTCTGTCCCTCGCCGCTCGAGATCGTGCTGATCGACTATGAGGTCGCGATCGCCAAGGAGAGCGGTCCAGCGGAGCGTTGGGAGAAGACGTGTCGTCAGGACATGGTGCCGCTCTTGAGAGAAGCGCTGTTGCTGGAGACACGGCTCGGACCACAAGAAGGCGCGCTCGCGGTAGCAGCCGCTGAGCGTCGCGCGGAGTGCTTCAAGAATCCCGAGCGCATCTGGCGAGAGATCGATCGCAGCTCGAGCTTGTGAGACGAACCAGCGTTTTCTTAGCAGTCCTTGCCAAACCAGCGCGCGAAACCAAGGCTTGTTCACGATGACCGCAAGCTATGAGATCGAGGTGTTCTTCGACGGTGAATGTCCGCTGTGTAGGCGCGAGATCGCGTTCATCGAGAAGCTCGATCGGCGGCAGCGCGTGAAGCTCACCGATATCGCAGCGCCGGGCTTCGAGCCGGCGAGCATCGGGCGCGACATGGCATCGCTGATGGCGCGCATTCACGGGCGCTTGCCGGACGGTACGTTGATCGAAGGCGTGGAAGTGTTTCGCCGCGTGTACTCGGCGATCGGGCTCGGCGCGCTTTCGAGCGTCAGTCGCTGGCCAGGCATTTCGTGGTTCGCCGATCGCGCGTACGCGGCCTTCGCGCGCAATCGCTTGCAGCTCACCGGCCGCTGCAAAGACGGCGTCTGCACGGTGGAATGAGCGGTACGGCGCCAACCCGCTGAGCTCGAGCAGGACGCGGTACGCGCACCCATTGGACGCGAGCGGATGCCCTTATGAAGAGCGGCGTGCGCGGTTCTGGGTCGCGCGGCGCAACAGCTGCATGCCGGACGTGAGCGTCTTTTCGGCGACCGGTGTCTTGTCCGCGTGCTCTGCCGGCGGCTTAGCTGCATGCGGTTTAGCTGCATGCGGCTTGTCGGCATGCGGCTTGTCAGCATGCGCGGAGTGCGAGCGCGCCGGGCGGGGCGGACGCGCTTCTTCACGCGGTTGCTGGCGCGAGGGTCGGCCTACGGGAGCTTGTGGTGCGGGGGCACCTCCGTCGCGATCGGCGCGAATCTGCACGCGCGGCTCGCGCGGATCGGGCTTGGCTGCGGCTTCTGCAAAACCTTCGGCGACGTTCGTCGCGACATCGACGAGCGAGTACATCGCCTCGACGCGAATCGCTCCGATGTCTTTGCCGCGCACGCCGCCGCGACGGCAGAGCATCGCGAGCAAGCGGTGCGGCTCGGCTCCCTGCTGGCCGCCCCAGGAGACGTGAAAGCGCGTGTAGCCGCCCTCGGATTCGGGATCGCGGCGCGTGCTGCGCTCGCGGGCTGCGGTCTCGAACGCTGCTTCTTCGAAGTCTGCCGGCGCATCGATGGGGCCGGATGCGCGCTCGATGCGACCGCGGTCGGCGGCGCGTTCGCGAAAGCTGCGCGGCGCTTCGCTACGCGGGGCCTCACTATAAGAGGCTTCGCGGCGCGGGGCTTCGTGACGCGGGGCTTCGTGACGCGGGGCTTGGCGCTCGAAGCGCTCGCGCGGAGCTTCGCCGCGTGCGTCGGCGCGTGAATCGCGGCGCACGTCGCGTGAGTTGCGCTCGTTGCGCGCGGGAGGACCGGCGTCCCGATCGCGATGGCGATCTTTGCGCGGCGGCTCCGGCGAGCGGATGTCGCGGGGCTCGGTCGCGCCCGTGACCTGCGTGCGTGAGAGCAAGCGCGCGAGCACGCGCGTGGCTTGACCGGTTTCGACCAGCGTGGTCGCGAGCGCGAGCATGCGCGGATCGCTGTCGGCGGGCTCGGGTTGATCGTCGGTCGGCTCGCGGGTCAGCTCGGCGATCACGCGCTCGTCGTTTTGCGAGCGGATCATGTCGGCGGTCGGGATCGGCTCGAAGCGATGCGGCACGCCGGCCTGGCGCAAGAGACGCGTGACCTGAACGACCTCACCGGGCGAGACGATCAGCGAGCTGATGCCTTTGCGACCGGCGCGGCCGGTGCGGCCGGAGCGGTGCGTGTACGAGTCGGCGTCGGTCGGCGGATCGGCGTGGATCACACGCGCGATGTCCTGCACGTCGATGCCGCGGGCAGCGACGTCGGTCGCGACCAACACGCGCAGCTTCTTGGCTTTGAACGCCGAAAGCGCACGGCTGCGCGCGGCCTGATCGAGCTCGCCCGAGATCGAGGCGACCGCGAAGCCCGCATCCGAGAGAGCGCGCGCGATGTTCGCGACGCCGATGCGCATGCGCGCGAAGATCAAGGTCTGCGCATCCGGCTCGACGAGCAGCAAGTTGATGATCGCGTCGGTGCCCGAGCGCGGCTCGATCAAGTGCACCACGTGATCGATGTCAGCATTGGCGGCGCCCAGGCGCGTGCCTTCCACGTGCGCGGGGTTGGTCTGAACCTTGTCGGCGAGCGCGCGCACTTGGCGCGGCAAGGTCGCGGTCACGAGGTGCGTGCGGCGATCCTTGGGTGTGTGCTTAAAGATCGACTCGAGGTCCTCGCGAAAGCCGAGGTCGAGCATGCGGTCGGCTTCGTCGAGCACGACGGCCTTGAGCTCGCTCGTGTCGATCGAGCCGCGGTTCAAGTGGTCGAGCAAACGGCCCGGCGTGCCGACGATGATGGTCGGGCTGCGGTGCAGCGAGCGCTGCTCATCGCGGTAGCCCGCGCCGCCGGTCGTGGTCACCACGCGAACGTCGAGCTTGGAGTACAGCCAGGTCAGCTCGGCCTTGGTTTGGTGGGCGAGCTCGCGGGTCGGCGCGACTACGATCGCCTGCGGCTTGTGCGTTGCGGGCAGGCCCTCGACGTGCTCGCGCAGGGCGATGCCGATCGCGAGGGTCTTTCCGGAGCCCGTTTGCGAGGTAATTCGTAGATCTCGGCCGCGCAACGCCGGATCCAACACCGCCTCCTGCACGGCCGTGAGCTCGGCGTAACCTTTGATCTTCAGCGCAGCGACAAGCGCCGGACCGAGCACATCTTCGACTTCACTGACCTGCATGGCGCCGTGCTGGTAGCACGCCGGGGCCGGGGCAACTACTCGACTGCGGTTTTGACTGACCGGGACGAGTCAGACCGAGCGCTAGCGCCGACTGCGTAGCGCGAGGCCTACACCGCCTAAATCGCGGCCGCCGCGCCACACGACCTCACGGTCAGCGACTCGCCGAGGCAGATTACGCCGCCGATCGCCGCCAAGACCGGCACGGTGAGCTGCACGACTGCCGCGCGCGTGCTCGCGAGCTTGGGCAGCGCCGCGTAACACAAGCTATAGCCGAGGCCCGACGCGATCGCGCCCGATGCCACCGCGAGCATCGCGCCGCGGATGCTCAGCTGAGCGTGCTGCAGCGAAAGCGCACTGATGG
>JAYUYY010000609.1:0-4650 GCA_043752225.1 Sandaracinaceae bacterium
CCGGCGCTGACAGCCTTCGTGATGGATCCCTTCGAGCGCTTGTTTCGGTCGGCGATCGCGCTGGCGTTTGCGGCCGATGCGCCGGCTTGCCGAACCCAAGCGGCCGCCTTGCTGCGCATCGGGACCAGCTTCGGGGCGGCGAGCGACGACGAGCTCGCGCGCGCGCTGCGTACGCTCGCGGCCGAGCTGCTCGACGACCCGATCGGAGCGCCCTTCGTCCGGCTCGAGCGCGACCCTTCGCATTAGAGCCGAACGCTCGTGATGTTCCGGAGCGCACGCGGGTGCTCTCGCTTGGAACCAGCCCTGTGCTATAGGCCCTGCGCTCGCGGGCCGGACCTCAGGCCGGCACCGCGAGTACCGCCAGAGCACGCCATAAGGAGCCTTCGATGAGCCAGCGCATCCACCCCAGCGACGCCCTGTTTGCAGGCGAGAAGCCGTTTCCGATCATCAATACCTGCGAGCACTTCGCGGGCAGCGAGAAGCTCATCAGCAAGGCGATGGAGCTCCAGCAGAAGATGGACGGCGTCTTCGACATCACGATGGATTGCGAAGACGGCGCGAAGGAAGGCCAAGAAAAGGCCCACGCCGAGATGGTCGTGGACATCGCGAAGAGCTCGAAAAACACCGCGAAGAAAGCCGGCGTTCGCATCCACGATTACACCAACGTGCACTGGAAGCAGGACGTCGACATTCTGGTGCGTGGCGCAGGCGAAGTGCTCGCGTACATCACGATCCCCAAGCCGACCAGCGTGCAGCAAGCCTCCGAGCAGATCCGCTACATCCAAGAGGTCGCGAAGGCGGCTGGCGTGAAGCGCGAGATCCCGATCCACGTGCTGCTCGAGACGCACGGCGCGGTGCGCGACGCGTACGAGATCGCGGCGCTGCCGTGGGTGCAGGTGCTCGACTTCGGATTGATGGACTTCGTGTCCGGCTTTCACGGCGCGGTCTCGGCTTCGAACATGCGCTCGCCGGGCCAGTTCGATCACCAAGCCATCGCCTACGCCAAGACACGCACGGTCTCGGCTGCGCTGTGCAGCGGCGTCGTGCCCGCGCACAACGTCACGCTCGATCTCAAGAGCCAATACCAGACCTACGCTGACGCGAAGCGCGCGCGCGACCAGTTTGGCTTCCTGCGCATGTGGTCGATCTACCCGACGCAGATCCAAGCGATCGTCGACGCGATGAAGCCGAGCTACAGCGAGGTCGAAGAAGCCGCCGCGATCCTGAGCGGCGCGCAGGACGCGAACTGGGGCCCGATCCAGTTCGCCGGCGAGCTGCACGACCGAGCGACGTACCGCTACTTCTGGGAGCTCGTTCAGAAGGCGCGCGTCACCGGCCTTCAGCTGCCCAGCGACGCGGTCGAGCGCTTTTTCAACAAGTAAACATGGCGCGCCGCGTGACTCAGAGCGCGGGTCCTCGCGCGACTCAGAGCGCGGGTCCTCGCGCGTACTGGTTGATGAAGAGCGAGCCCGACCTCTACTCGATGGACATGCTCGTTCGCGACGGCCGCCAAAACTGGGACGGCGTTCGCAACTATCAAGCGCGCAACCATATGCGCGCGATGTCGCTCGACGACTGGGCGCTCTTCTATCACTCGAGCTGCGAGCCGCCGGGCGTGGTCGGCCTGTCGCGGATCAGCAAGACGGCGGTGACCGATCCCTCCCAGCTCGATCCGAAGAGCCCGTACTACGATCCGAAAGCGACGAAAGAAAAGCCGCGCTGGGATATGGTCGAGGTCGAGCCGGTCGAGCGGTTTGGTCGCATCGTGACCCTCGAAGAGCTCAAGACCGATCCGGAGCTCGAAGGCATGCTGGTGCGGCAGCGCGGGATGCGGCTGTCGGTGCAGCCGGTCGACCCAGCGCACTTCGCGCACGTGCTCAAGCTTGCGGGCGCCACGACGCGGTTGCGCTGAGCCAGACGCGCCCGTTCAGCGCGTTGCCCGGCGCATAAAGCCGCAGCCCTGCGCCCCATGGAGGGTGATAGGCTGGCGCCTTCCGTGAGCGCAGACGCGAAAAAGCCGCCGGCGCCTCCGACGCCACTCGCTCCGCCCGCTCGGCCGATTGGAGCGCCGCCGCTCGCGCCACCTCCGGTCGGAATCGGCATGGCCGGCGGCAGGCCGAGGCTCCCGCCAGCGCCGCCGCCCAATGCCCTGCTCCCGCCGCCGCCACCACCAGCAGTGGGGTCGGTTCCGCCGCCCGCGCCCGCGCTGTCCTCGCACCCGCCACCCCCCGCTTCGCCACCGCCCGCCACGCCAGCAGGGCGTGAGATGCCGTCTGAGCAGCTCCCCCGCGACCCGATGCTCGGCCGCGATCGCGCGCCGCGTAGCACGATGGAGTTCTTGTTCGAGCTCGACGCGCCGAGCGGGCCAACGTCGGGTGAGATCGACTTACGGACGATGCCCGACGTCGCAGCCGCGCTCGACCCCGTGAGCTCGCTCGTTTCGTTGCCCGACCTCCCGCTCGCAGAGAGCGAGCCGCCCCCCGCGCTCGAAGGCGAGCCGGCGTTCCAAGCTCCGGTCGCGCGCGAGTCCGTGGAGAGCGCCGAAAACGAAGCCGCGATCGGCAACGAAAGCGCGCGCGTCGGGCAAGCGCCTCCGGGCCTGGCTGAGCTGCCAGCGCAGCTGCCGCGCATCGTGCTCAAGCCGCAGCCGCAAGCGCGCACCCCAGAAGAGCAGCACGAACAACGCAAGCGCCGCTTGATCGCGCGCTTGGTCACGTGTCGCGATTCCTTTCGTGTGCTCGGCTTCATCGATCTGCCGGATGCAGAGCGCAAAGAAGTCGCGCGCATGCTGATGGGCCTCGACGAAGCGCTCGAGCCCGGCACCAAGGGAAACAGCGTCGCGAAAGATCCGGCCACCGCACTCGCGAACGCATCGAAGGAAGCCCTGGATCGAATCGAGCGCTTGATCTCGCCGATCGAAGACAAGCTGCTCGCGCTCGACGACATGGTCTCGGTCGAGACGTTCAACGCACGCGCAGCCGCTGGCAAGGTCACCGCGAAGGCGATCGCGCGCTACGGACGGTTGCTCGCCAGTCGTCGCATGCAAGCCGGCCAACGGCGCGATCGCTTCGAATGGATCGCGACGCTGTTGCTTACGCGCAAGCGTCCGGATGGTGTGCGCGAGCTCGTCGGGCCCGAGCGTGCCGCGCAAGCGCTCGACCTGATGGTAGGCGGCTTGCCCTACAAGGCCAAAGAACAAGAGCTCGAAGAAGCGTTGACCTATCTCGGCGACGCGCTCCGGCGCCTCGCGACGATCAAGGATCAAGACGCGTTCTTCGAGAGCGAGTACTTCCTCGATGTCCACGGCTACAAAGTCTCGATGCGCGAGCAGCTGCTCTGCCCGGACTTCGTCTATGTGTCGGTCGCGATCAACGCGCAGCTCGAGAACTGCATCGAGCAATGGGTCCACTCGGTCGAGCGCCTGCACAACGCCAACCAGCTGACGCAAGAAGGCTCACCCCGCGACCAGATCCTACGTCGCTTGCGACAAGAGGAAGACGCGGTTGCGAACATCTTCGGCGCCAAGGCCCGACCCGCGCCGGCCCAAGGGCGCGTCGAATCGCGCCGCAAAGAAGGTGACGCCAAGCAGCCCGCGAAGCCGAAGAAAAAGAAGAAGGCCAAAAAAGCCGTCGCCTTCGTCTTCGACTGGCGCATGGCTCGCGCGATCTTGATGCTGCTGGTGATCGTAGGCGCGGGAACGTATCTGGCGTTCGAAACCGGCGTAGTGACGACCGCTCAGCGCTCCGCGATCGAGTCGGACAAGCTCAAAGCGATTTCGCCGCTGATCGTCCGCGCGGTGGTGAATGGCAGCGGCGACAAACGCGCTTTCGAAGGCCTGGTAAGGAGGCCGGCGTGGCGTCGCTTGCAGCCGGACCAGCGCCGCGCTGCCGCCGACGAGATCGCGCACGGCTTGGGCCAGCTCGGGATTAAGAGAGGCCGCATCGTCGCTGGCAAGACCAAGATCATCGAGATCGAGCAGGGCCTCGTCTCGTACGTCCAGTCCGAGCGCGATCCCTAACTCTCAGTTGCACCGCGCCCGTCGCGATGGGTCTGCGGGTACGTGCTCGAACAGCTGCCCTGCTCTACTCGTCCTCGCGAACGACGTAGAATCCAACGCTGTGATAGAGCTGGTTGTTCGCCGTCGACGCAACGATCATCTCGAACGTGCTCATGATCAAATCGGAGTCGAGATCTCCGTTCGCATAGAGCGTGTAGATGACCTGATTCGCGGAGGTGCCGCACGTCGTGCTCGTGAACGAGCTCGACATGCCGTAGCTGTAGTAGACGAAGTCACCGATCGTGAAGCCCAGCGTTTCGAAGCTTGGATCGTTGGCGAATTTTTGTTTGAAAGGCTGCGGCGTCGCTGGGCTCGGACCTGCATCATCGACGATGCAGTTGCCTGCCGCTCCCGCAGCGATTCCGATCGAGCTTCGCTCCATCGAGTAGTAGCTCGCCGTCGCTTTGAACAACGAGTTGAGGTTCGAAGTGACCTCGGAAGCCTTCGAACGCCGCATGTAACCGGTATACGCGGGGATGGCGACCGCAGCGAGAACGCCCAGAATGGCGACAACGGTCAGCAGCTCCATCAACGTAAAACCTGCGACGCGTGATTTGTTCCCCATGTTCCCCATGTTCCCCATATTCCCCACG
>JAYUYY010000610.1:0-4648 GCA_043752225.1 Sandaracinaceae bacterium
CCAGCACTGCGGAAACAAACACGACCGCCGCGCATGAACGACGCTGTGGATTTCAAGATCACGAGCCGGTGCGTCATCGCCCTCGCAAGTCTTGGGGTGCTCGCAGCGAGCTGCGTCGGCGCGATCGATGCCAATGAGCATCGCAGCGACGGGACGCGCGGCCCGCGCGGGCTGGGTGGCGAAAGCGGGAGCGAAGCTGGCATCGGCGTTGGCGCATCGTCCGGCTCGGCAGGATCGGCGGGTGGGTCCGCGACGCCGGGCGATGCGCAGTCACTTCGCTTCACGTGTGCCGACCCGAGCGCGCGCGGGCAAGGCCAACTCGCGATGCGCCGGCTCACGCGTGACGAGCTGTTGCAATCTCTGGCCGCGGTGATCGGCGACGACGTGATGACCCGCGATGCGGTGGTGCGCGCCGCAGCGCAGATCCCGACCGAGAGCCCGGGCGATCTGGTCGCGTCGTTTCAAAATGGGCACGCGTTCGATCACGTGGAGGGCTTACTGCTCACGGCGCAAGCGGTCGCAGGCGAGGTCGTCGCGGATGCAGCGGCACGTACGCGCGTGCTCGGCGCTTGCGCGCAAGACGCGGACCGCGCGTGCGCCGAAGGGTTTCTCGACACGGCGGCTTTTCAGCTCATGCGCAGGCCGATCTCATCCGAGCGCCGCGCCGCGTTGCTGAGCGCGTTCGATGGCGAGGGCGCGGGCAGCGCGGGCATGCAGTGGTTGCTCGCGCGCGTGCTGCAATCGCCGGAAGTGATCTTTCATCTCGAGCTGCCTGAGCAGGATTGCGCAGCGAGCAGCGGCAGCGAAGACGCGGTGTTCACATGGGATGACGAGAGCGCGTACTTCGCGCCGCTTGCAGGCGAAATGACCGGCGCGAGCGCGGAGCTGACCGAGAACGGTTGGTACGTCTGGCAGATCCCCGGCGCACGCATGGCGAACGGTTCGGTTGCGATGAGCATCGAGCTGATCGCGACCTCAGGCGATGGCGTGCCGCTCGAGCTCGACGTGAACCTCAACGACTTGCCGCTCTTGCCGGCGGTTACGGTCGAGGCGGGGGCGCAGACGCTGCGCGCCGATGTGATGCTCGCGGCGGGGGCGAATGCGAAGGTCGGCGTGCAGCTCAAGAACGCAGCGGCGGGGCGGTCGCTCGCGCTGCGCGCAGTGACGTTCGCGGGCGATGCGAGCGTGCTCGAGTGCGTGGACGTGCCAGCGAGCGGTGGGCTCTACGAGGTCGACAGCTGGTCGGTGGCGTCGCGCCTGGCGTATGCGCTGACCGGCGAAGGCCCGGACGCGGAGCTGCTCGAGGCCGCGGAAAACGGTGAGCTGCGCAGCGAAGCTCAAGTCCGCCCGCACGCCGAGCGGTTGATCGAAACGCCTGCTGCGCGGCGCCAGCTCGAAGCGCTGCTGGTCGCGTGGCTCAACCTGAACGCGATCCCGATGCCGCACGACGCGGTGGCAGAGCGCGCGGGCATCGAGGGCGAAGGCTTGTCAGAGGAAGCTCGGCAGGAGCTGCTCGACTACGCGACCTATCAGATCCTCGATCGCGACGCGGACACGACGCGCTTGATGAGCGAGCCGATCGGCTTTCCGCGCAGCGAGCGCATGGCGACGCTGTACGGCAGCGTGGTCGCGAGCGGCGATGATCCGGTGAGCTTGCCGAATGGGCACGGCGGCATGCTGCTGCGGATCGCGCCGCTCCTCTCGGGCAAGCTCGCTGCGTCGCCGATCCTGCGCGGCGTGTACGTGCGCAAGCGGATCCTGTGCGATGTGCTGCCGAGCCCGGACTTCTCGATCGTTAATTCACGGCTCGAGCAGCTGGAGGAGCAGGATCTCGGCGCGCTCACGACGCGTGAGGCGGTCACCACGATTACATCGGAAGGCGCATGCCCGATGTGCCACGTGCAGATCAATCCGATCGGCTTCGCACTCGAGACCTTCGATCCGCTCGGCTTGCCGCGCAGCGAAGAGATCGTGTTGGATGAGGCCGGCGAAGAGGTCGCGCGCCATGCGCTCGATACGTACGTCACCGACGCGAACCTCGAGCCGGGGTTGCCGAGCGAGCTGTCGGGCGCCGAAGACCTGAACGAAGCGCTCGCGGACAGCAGCAAAGTGCGCGCGTGCATCGCTGAGCGGCTCTACACGCATGCGCGGCTGCGGCCGGCGAGCACGGGCGCGTCTTGCTCGCAGGCCGCGAGCGCGCTTACGGAATGAGCGCCGTGATCTGCGCGGCGTGTGAGCTCACGTCGACCTGGCGGTAGACGGCCTTCAGCGTGCCATCGGGCCCGATCACGAACGACTGCCGTGCCGTGTAGCCCTTGTTCACCGGCACGTTGTACTTGCCCGCGAGCGTACCGTCGGCATCGCTGACCAATCTGAACGGCAGCTGGTGGTTCTTTGCGAAAGCGCGATGCGACTCGTCGCTGTCGGCGGAGACGCCGATGATCTCGGCACCCTTCGCACGCAGGCCTTCATACGAGTCCCGAAACGCCTGCGCCTCTGCCGTGCAGCCCGGCGTCTCGTCCTTCGGATAGAAGTAGAGCACCACGTGCTTGCCGCGCAGCGCAGCGAGCGCGACCGGCTTGCCTTCTTGATCGCTCGCGCTGAAGTCGGGCGCTGCATCGCCCACCTTCAGCTCCGCCTTCGCGACCGGTGGGGCTTCCGCAGGAGCCTGTGCTGGCGCTTCCGCAGGAGCCTGCGCAGCGGGCGGCGGTCGCGACTCCGCGTTGTCACCACACGCCAGCGCAAACGCGATCAACCAAGGCGCTCGTTTCATGCGCGAGAGCCTACGCCCTTCAAGGTCCATGTCGATCGAGCGGACGGATCGGGCGCTTTCTTGCGTTGACGCAATCCGGCTTGGGATGATCCCGCGGCCCGACTCTGGGCAGGGGTCTTCGATGTTGGGTCTAGTGATCCGTGTGCTCGTGCTGTGCTCGGTGGTCTTCGCCGTGGTCTATGCGGTCACGCGCGCGATCCGCGATAACGCCCACAGCAAGCAAGCCCTGCGCGTCGCCGAAGAGATTCGCAAGCTGCGCGAGAGCATCGCCAGCGGCGAAGTAGACCCCGTCGACTACGCGGCGATCGCCGAGCGAATCCGACGCGATTGCCAGCGCTTGGGGATCGCAGCACCCGACCTGCCGTCGCACATGCCAGAGCGAGCCGCGCCTGCCGACAAGAACGAGAAGGACTAGCGTGCAATTCCCCTCCGTACCCAAGCTGCCTGCGCACTACAGCCAATGGCTGTGGCCCGCGCTTGCGGTGTTCGTCACGCTGCTCTTGCTGTCGACGTCGGTCGTCGACATCGAGCCCGGTGAAGCTGCGGTTCGCATCAACAACGTGACCGGCGGTGAGAGCGCGGTGGTGTCGCCGGGCTGGACGACGCGCATCCCGTTCGTCCACGCGCTCTACGTGCTCGACGCTGCGCCCCAGACCTTCTCGATGAAGGGCGAGCAAGACGAGAGCGCGTTGCTCGTGCCCAAGCTGACGGTGCGCGCGAGCGACGGATCGAACTTCCACTTCGATGACACGACCGTGATCTTCCAGCTGAAGATGGACGAAGCGGTGATCGCGGTGCGCGACGGCGGACCGGGCGATGGCTTCAAGAGCTGGCTGCGCCCGTACGTACGCTCGATCTTGCGCGACGAGTTCGGCCGCGAGTCGACGATCGCGGTGTCGAACCCGACCTCGTATGCGCAAGCGACCGACCGCGCGCGCGAGCGCTTGAACGCGGTGCTCGGCACGCACGGCATCTTGGTCACGCAGCTGGTAACGCCGCGCCCGCAGTTCAACGAGGCGTACGAGCACGCGATCGAAGAGCGCAACCGGCTTGGCAACGAGCTGCAGGTGATCACCTCGAACCTCGATCGCGCGGAGACCGAGCGCGACCGACGGCTGGCTGAGGTCGACCAAGCTCAAAACCGCATCATCCAAGAGAAACGCGCGGCGCTCGAGTCGGATCTGGCGCGCGCGGTCGCTGAGCTCGCGGACGTCAAACGCACCTCGGACACGTATCGCATCGGCAAAATCGGCGAAGGCCAAGCCGCGCTCAGCGCCTCGACGCAGACCGCGCAGCAGCTCAAAGGCGAGCTCGAGGCCAAGTACGCGTCGCGCAAAGCCGAGATCGATGCGTTTCGCACCCAGCCGATTGAGCGCGTGATGGAGCGGCTCGGCGAGCGGCTCGCGGGCGTCACGATCGCGATTCAGCCGTTTGCAGACGACGCCACACCGAGCCGCGTGCGGTTCGAAGAAATGCTGAGGGCGCCGTGAACGCAGGACTACAGAATCCGGATCGCTTGATCACGATCAGCCGCGGCTACGTGGGCGTGATCGCGCTCTTCCTCTTGCTGCGCGCGTGCGCGCTCACGGAGGTCGAGGCTGGCACGGTGGGCGTTCGCTACAACAACGCGCTCGGCCTACACAAACACGATCTCAAGCCCGGGTTCCACACGGAGCTCGCGGGCGTGCAGCGCATCTACCGGCTTCCGAGTCGGTACCTGCAGATCGAGTACGCGGGCGACGACGCGTTCAGCGTGCGCACCAAAGACAACAACACGATCGAGCTCGACGTCTCGATCCCGTACCGCATCACGCCCGGGCAAGCGTGGCAGGTCATGCACGCCGGAAACCACCTCGACGTCGGCGACGGCAAGTA
>JAYUYY010000611.1:0-4631 GCA_043752225.1 Sandaracinaceae bacterium
CAGCCCGTGCTGCAAAAGCCGCAGACCATCGTGGTGGTCTTGTCGGGCAGCAAGCTGAGCGGCACCTGGCCCATCCCGAAGCCGCCCGGCACGCGCGCCAGCTTGTCGGTGAGCGGGCCGTGCGTTTGGTGAATGAAGTGACCGGCGCGGCCGAGCAGCTTTTGAAACGAGCTGGCCATTACTCGATCCCGCCTGGCATGCGCGGCGCCGCGCACGCGGAGAAGAACGTGATGCGCTCGAGCACCTCGCCGAACACCAACACGAACGTGCCGATCAAGGACCACGTCGCGGCTGCTACGTGGTTGCTCTCGGCGAGCTGGCTCAAGCTCGCGAGCGGCAAGATCGCGCCGCCGAGCACCGCGAGCCCGACGCGTACGCGCAGCATGTCCGAGAGCGAAGTGCTGAGCAGCGTGGCCGTGCGGCGCAGCTCGGTTTGGCGGCGGTCGCGCAAGTGCAAGAGCACCGAGAGCTCGAACGCGACCTTCAAGAACACCGTGCACGCGAGCACGGCACAGACGTTCTTCGCGGCGCTGAGATCCGCGACGCCTGCGCTGACCGCGCCGATCGCGCTGATCCACAAACCGGAGAGCCCGAGCACCGCGGTGGTGCCGAAGAAGCGCACCGACGTGCGGCCGACGTGCCAGAGCTGACGGCCGGTCGCGTGGTAGAGCATCACCGAGCAGAACACCGCGAACAGGCCGGCGCCGACCGCTGCGAGGTTGAGCGCCGCGCCGAACGCGGAGAGCTTCGTGAGCAAGCTCGCCGCGAGCGGTGAAACCGTTGCGAGCTTCTCGAGCACGAACGGCGGCGCGACCGAGAGCGAGTAGCCGGTTGCAGCGCCTGCGAAGGCGCCGAACGCCACGATCTCGCGGCTCATCCACGAGCGCCGCACGCCGAGGATCGCGCGCCACGCGTATTGCGGGCGCCCTATGTGCAAGGTCGCAGCGCCGAGCGCGAGGTGCGCGACGCCGAGCGCGAGCCACGCGCGGATCGGCGCGGCGTACGAAAGCCAGCTCACGTCGAACAGCTGCGCCGCGAGCGCATCGACGCTCAGCGCACCGACCGCGAGCTGCGTGAGCACGAGCATCACGACCAGCGGCATGTGGCGATCGGCGGTACGCACCGCGTGATAATCAGCAGGCACGAGGTTGCGCGGGAGCGCTTCGCGCGTCTTGTAGCTGGTCGTCGGCAGCGTGAGCGTCGGCGAAGGCGCGGTCGGCAAGAACTGATCGGCTTGCGCGTCTTCGAGCACGCGCGCGATGTCGACCACGCGGATCGCGATCGCATCGTTCGGGCAGCCCTGCACGCACGCCGGCGCTTCACCGACCACGAGCCGGCCCGTGCACATGTCGCACTTGCGAACGATGCCGAGCTTGGCGTTGTACTGCGGCACTTCATACGGGCAGGTCAGCGTGCAGTACTGGCAACCGATGCATTGATCGTCGTGATGGCGAACGATCCCGGTGACCGGATCTTTTTCATACGCGTCGACCGGGCAGCCCTTGAGGCACGCGGGATCGATGCAGTGGTGGCACGCGGTCGTGACGGTCTTCTGCACCGGCGCGATCGCGGTGCCACCGTGCAAGAGGCCCACCGAGCGCCAGGTCTCGCCTTCATCGAGGCCGTTCAAGCTGTGACACGCGGCGACACACGCCTTGCAGCCTGTGCACGCATCGAGATCGACTTCGAACGCGTACTGCTGGCCCGCGACCGGCGGCGCTGCAGGCAAGAGCGCCTTGTAGCTCGAGCCCATCAACGGATTCTTTTCGTCGGCGTGGCGCTGCGAGAAGCGATCGACCGCGCTGAGCGACTGCTGCTCCTCGAGCAGCTTGTGCAAGAGCGGCAGCTTGCGCTTCTCAGGCGTCGCCGCTTCCTTCAGCTGCGGAAGCGGAGTCGGTACGGCTTGCGACATCGACATCGTCTGGTCCTACTTCCGTTGCTACTCAGCGGCGTCCACGTAACAGCTGGTTTGCTTCGGGCAGAGATCTGCGACGAGCTGTTGCGGCGGCGGCAGCTCGACCAGCACCTCACCGTTCTCTTCCTTCACCGCGAACGTGCGGATGTGCAGGTCGTCGCCGCTGATGCATTCGCCGGTCTTGAGCGAGAAGCTCTTCTTGTGCACGGGGCACGCGACCTTCGGCTCGCCGGCTTTGTCGCCGAGGATGCCGCGCGACAGGACCATGTCCTGCTTGTGCGGGCACATGTTCTGCGTCGCGTACAGCTCGCCGCGTGATGCGAATCGGAACACCGCGATCTGCACGTCGCCGTGCTTGAAGTTCACACCGCCATCGAGCGGCATCTCATCGAGCTTCGCGACGCGCACCCAGCGCGTGTTCACGAGTGCGAGCTTGCGCTTCGGCTTGGCCGCTTCCTTCGGCCAAGCGACCGGATGCGTTTGGCCGCGCTCGCTGACCAGCGAAAGCGTCGGATCCTCGGCCTCGGAGTTCACGAAGTGCTTGAACTGCGCGCGCTTCTGCGGATCGTTCACGACCGCGGCCCACTCGCACTCGTAGGTATCGACCAAGTGCTGCATCTGGCGATCGAGCTCGGCGCAGATGCCGAGCTTGTCGTCGATGATCACTTCCTTGAGCCGCGCGGCGCCGCCTTCGAGCTTGTCGAGCCACACCGACGTGCGCGTCAGGCGATCCGCGGTGCGGATGTAAAACATCAAGAAGCGATCGATGTAGCGAATCAGCGTCGCTTCATCGAGGTCGGTCGCGAACAGATCCGCGTGGCGCGGCTTCATGCCGCCGTTGCCGCCGACGAAGAGGTTGTAGCCCTTCTCGGTCGCGATGATGCCGAAGTCTTTGCTCTGCGCCTCGGCGCACTCGCGCGTGCAACCGCTGACCGCCGACTTGAGCTTGTGCGGCGCGCGCAAACCTTTGTAGCGATTCTCGACGCGGATCGCGAGCGCGACTGAGTCCTGCACGCCGAACCGACACCACGTGGTGCCGACGCAGCTCTTCACTGTACGCAACGCTTTGCCATACGCGTGACCGCTCTCGAAGCCAGCCGCGATCAGCTCCTCCCAGATGTCTGGGAGCTGGTTCACGCGTGCGCCGAACAAGTCGATGCGCTGGCCGCCGGTGATCTTGGTGTACAGGCCGTACTTCTTCGCGACCTGACCGATCACGATCAGCTTCTCGGGCGTGATCTCGCCGCCGGGCACGCGCGGCACCACCGAGTACAAACCTTGGCGTTGGATGTTTGCGAGGAAGCGATCGTTGGTGTCCTGCAGCGTCGCGTGCTTGCCGAGCACCATCTCGTTGTGCGTGCTGGCGAAGATCGCGGCGATCGCAGGCTTGCAGACTTCGCAGCCTTGACCGTGCCCGAAGCGCGCGATCAGCTCTTCAAAGGTCTTGATGCCGTGCACGCTGACCAGCTCGAACAGATCCTGGCGCGTGTGCGGGAAGTGTTCGCACAGCGACTTGTTGATGACGCCGCCGCGCGCGACCAGCTCGGTGTTCAGGATCTCGGTGACTGCGGCCATGCAACCGCCGCAGGTGGTGCCGGCCTTCGTGCACTTCTTGACGTCGTCGATGACGCACAAGCTCTTGGCGGCGATCGCTGCGCGGATGTCGCCCTTGCTCACGTTGTTGCACGAGCAGATCTGCATTGTGTCGGGCGTGACGCGTTTGGTTGCGCCTTCCTTAGGCGTGAACACGAGGTCTTCCGGTGAGCCCGGCAGCTCACTGCCTTCGCGCGCGTAGTACGCGAGCTCCGTGAAGCTCTTCGTGTCGCCGACCAAGATGCCGCCGCGCAGCTTCTTGCCCTTGTCGGAAAACAAAAGCCGCTTGTACACGCCGGTCACGAAGTCTTGGTACGCGACGGTCTCGATGCCCTCGCCTTCCGAGAACGGATCGCCAAAGCTCGCGACCTCGACGCCGAGCAGCTTGAGCTTGGTCGAGAGATCGCCGCCTTCGAACGTGCGCTCTTCGCCGCACAAGCGCCGCGCAAGCACGTCGGCCATCGCGTAGCCGGGCGCGACCAAGCCGTAGATCTTGCCGCGGTGCAGCGCGCACTCGCCGACCGCGAAGATGTTGGGGTCGCTCGTGCACAGTGTGTCGTCGACGACGATGCCGCCGCGTGCGCCGAGCGTGATGTCGATCTTCTTCGCAAGATCATCGCGCGGACGAATGCCCGCTGAGACCACGAGCATCTCGACCTCGAGCATCGTGCCGTCCGAGAGCTCGAGTTTCTGCAGCGTGCCTTCTTCATTGACGACCGAGCGCACCGATTGGCCGAGCACGATCTCGATGCCTTGGCTCTTCACCTCGCGCTCGAGCAGCTTGCTCGCGGTCGCGTCGAGCTGGTTCGGCATCAAGCGCGGCGCGAGCTCGATCACGTAGGTCGTGAGCCCGAGGTCCTTCATCGCGCGCGCGGCTTCGAGGCCGAGCAGGCCGCCGCCGAGCACCGCGCAGCGCTCGCAGCTCGCCGCGTACGCCGTGATCGCTTCGAGGTCCTCGATCGTGCGGTAGACGAAGACGCCCTTGGCATCCACGCCCGGGATCGTCGGCACCCACGCCGTCGAGCCGGTCGCGAGCACGAGCTTGTCGTAGCGCAGCGTGCGACCGGTCGACGTGGTGAGAATCTTCTGCTGGCGATCGATGAAATCGACCCGCTCGTGCGTG
>JAYUYY010000612.1:0-4615 GCA_043752225.1 Sandaracinaceae bacterium
GCCGACGACGCCGACCGGCTCGCGCACCACCAGCGAGTGCCCGACCTTCTCTTCGTAAACGTACTCGGCGCCGAGCTTCGCGTAGACGCTGAAGTTCATCGTCGGCAAGCCGGCTTGAATCATCTTCGAGAGCGCGAGCGGCATGCCGACTTCTTCGGCGATCAGCTTCGCGAGCTCATCGCCGCGCGCAGCAAGGCCAGCGGAGATCTTGTTGAGGTAGTCCGCGCGCGTCGCAGGCGGCAGCGCGGCCCAACCGTCGAACGCGGCCTTGGCGGCCTTCACCGCGCGATCGATATCCTCAGCATTGCCCTCCGGGATCCGACCCATGACTTCTTCGGTGGTTGAGTTGATGACGTCGATCGAGCCTTTGCCGCTCGGGCTAACCCAATCACCATTAATGAAGAGCTTGTCGTACGCCTTCATGATCGTCTCCTGTGCCGGACACGTGATTTGATGCACGCGGCCATGTCCCGTGCCGCGGGCTGTGTCAGAGTGGGACGGTGCGAACAAAACACCCGGTGAGTCAAGCCGAGCCGTGATCGCGAGCGACGTTCAAAACAGCGGCGAGCTGAACCCGGAACGCTTGTCCGAATCAGGCATCGAGCCCGTTACGGAGAACGATCCCGGGCGAACGAGCGAGCGCGCGCCGAAAAGCGAGCCCGCGTGGCTCACAACGGCCTTCGCGCATCTCGAGTGGGCGCGCGTGCAACACGCGATCGAGGCGCGCTGCCGCAGCGAAGGCGCAAAGCGCCGCGGGCTCACGCTCGCGAGCACGCGCGAAGAAACCGCGGCCTTGCTCGCGCAAACCCGCGAGCTGATGGATTTGCTCGCGAGCGGTGACGCCTTGCCGCTCGATGGCTTGCGCGACGTCGCCGCGCATCTCGCCCGCATCGAGCGTCAAGGCGTGGTCGAGTCGCTCGCGCTGCACGAGATTCGGCTGACGCTCGAGCGCGCGCGTGCGCTGCGTACGTTCCTCGCGCAGCGCCGCGAGCGCGCGCCGGCGCTGTGGGCGATTTGCGCCATCGATCCAAAGCTCTCGGACCTCGAAACCGAGCTCGACGATGCGATCGAGCCCGATGGCACGCTCTCGGAACGCGCATCGCCCGAGCTGCGCCGGTTGCGCTCCGAGATCGGCAACCTCCGCGACCGCATCGCCTCGCGCTTGCAAGAGCTGATCGAGCGCTATTCAGCCGTGCTTTCGGATCGATATTTCACACTGCGCGAAGGGCGCTACGTGTTGCCGGTTCGGCGCGATGCGCACGAGCGAGTGGTCGGCATCGTGCACGCGACGAGTCAAAGCGGTGCGAGCGTGTTCGTCGAGCCGCGCGCGATCGTCGCGCATGGCAATCGCTTGAAGATGGCGCAAGCCGAGCTCGAGCGTGAGGAGTGGCGCATTCTCACCGCGCTCTGCGATCGCGTCCGCGAGCACATCGCGAGCATGCACGCCGCGGTCGAGACGCTCGAGCGCGTCGATCTTCGTCACGCCGCCGCGCGCTTTGGTCGCGAGCTGACGGCCACGGTGCCCGAGCTCGCCGACGAGCCGATCATCGAGCTGCGCCGAGCCCGGCACCCGGCGCTCGCGCTCGGCGGTCTTCAGGTCGTTCCGAACGACATCGCGGTCGCTGCCGGCCAAGCGCTGGTGATCAGCGGACCGAACGCCGGCGGCAAAACCGTGCTGCTCAAGGTGCTCGGCCTCGCTGCGCTGATGGTGCGTCACGGCTTGCCCGTGCTGGCCGATGAAGGCAGCCGCGTCGGCTACTTCGATCGCGTGCTCACCGACGTGGGCGACGCGCAGTCTACGGCCAACAACCTCTCGACGTTCTCGGCCCACGCGCAAAACCTCGCGCGCATTCTCGCAGCGGCGGAGCGCGGGGTCTTGGTGCTGCTCGACGAGGTGGCGACCGGCACCGATCCGCAAGAAGGCGGCGCCCTCGCCTGCGCGGTCGTCGATGCGGTCTGCGCGCGCGGCGCGGCGCTCGCGGTCACGACGCACTACGAGCCGCTCAAAGCCCACGCGATGCGCGCGCCGCACTTGCGCACCGCTTCGGTCGGCTTCGACGTCGAGCGGATGGAGCCGAGCTTTCGGCTGTTGCTCGACGTGCCTGGCGCTTCGAGCGCGCTCGCGGTGGCCCAGCGCTTCGGCGTGCCGGCCGCGGTGATCGAGGACGCGCGCGCGCGCATGCCCGAGCAAGCACGCGATTTCGAGCGCTTGTCGCGCGAGCTCGCCACGCGCACCGCAGCGCTGGCCGAAGAAGAGCGCGCGGTCTCGACCGAGCGCGTGCAGCTGGCCAAGGTGCGCGCCGAGGAGCAGGAAAAGCTGCGCGAGTTGCGCAAGCGTGGCAGCGAGGAAGTCGCGCGCGAGTCGGCTGCGTTGATGGAGCAGGTCAAAGGCGCGCGCGCCGAGCTCGACCGCGCGCGCGCGAGCTTGAAGGCGGGGGGGGCTTCACGTGAGCAAGTCGCCGCGAGCTCGCGCAGCGTGGATGCGGTCGCTGTGCGCGTGTCACTCGGCGGGGATCTGGCGACCAGCAAACCGCAGCCCGTGAGCGCGCAACCGCCGCTCGACATCAGCCGCGTGACGATCGGAAGCGCGGTGCACGTGCCGCGTTTACGCGCCGACGCGACCGTGATCGAAGGCCCGACCAAAGGTCGCGTGCGGATCGCGGTCGGCCCGCTCAAGCTGTGGGTCGAGCTGACCGAGTTGCTCGCGCCTTCGAAATCGAGCGCTGCGCAGGAGCGCAAGGTCGCACCTCCGGTTGCTGCGCCCAACGCGAGCAACGACATGCGGCAGATCGACAACACCGTCGACGTGCGCGGCATGCGGGTCGACGATGCGCTCAGCTTGGTCGAGAGCTTCGTCGACCGCATGTACGGATCGGATGCGCGGGTCGGATACGTATTGCACGGCCACGGCAGCGGTGCGTTGCGCGACGCGATCCGCAAGCACCTGCGCGAGCACGTCCCGCTCGTCGCGGATTGCCAGCCGGCTGAGGCTGCGGATGGCGGCGATGCCATCACGCTGTTTCGGCTTACTTGAAGGCGTCCGGCACTTTCAAATCATCGATCGCGGGACGGGTGCCTTCGCGCGCAACCGTGTTGGTCTGAGCGCGCTCGCGGACCGCGGTTGTCGACTTGGACGCGCCCAACACCAAGTGCAGGTCGGCGTTCTCACGTGGCTCGAGCGTCGCCGTCGCCCGCTGCTTGCCACGCCGCGCCAAGATCGAGACCCGCGTCCCGCGCAGCACATCGAAGCTGCACGGCGTGCGTGCGCAGACCTCGTCGCCCCCGGCCAGCCGCAAACGCGCGCCGCTCGGGCGCGTGCTCACGGTTAACGTCACGAGCTCCGGCGCCGCGGGCGAAGACCCGCGCTCTATTGGAGCGACCGCGGGCTCCGACTCGGGTTCGGCAGCGGGCCCCGTGGGCTTCGAAACCGGCACCGGCGCAATCGCCAATGTGGGCGCTGAGACTGAAGACCGCGCTTTGTTCTGCGCTGCGCGGTGCTCTCCGCTCTGCGATTGGAGCTCGCTGGAGGCGCGCGAGGAGAGCAAGCCGGGTGCCGCGAGCACGCCGAGCGCAAGCACTGCGAGCCCAATCGCCGCGCCGACCGCGATCATGGTTTGTCGGCGATCGAGCGGAGTGCCGGCATGCGCTCGGTCGATCGAGACGACCGCGGGCGCGAGGCTCGAATCGGAGGCGGGCGAAGCGGCGCGTGCGCTGCTCGCGGACTTCGCGTCGTGCACGCCCAGTGAGATCGGCGAGCTCGGCGCGCTCGCGCGCACCGGCACGAGCGAGTCGCGCGGCATCAGCTCCGGCATCTCGGGCACGGCTTCGAGCGCGTCGCAGAACGCGCGCATGTGCGGGAAGCGTTGGTCGCGCGACTTGGTGAGCGCACGCTTCACCACGGCGTCGAGCTGCGGGCTTACTTGCACGCCCGGCCAGGTTTCGCGCAACGGAGGGACCGGCGCGGCGGCGTGCTTCGACAGCACGGCCATGAAGCTCTCGCCTTCGAACGGAACGCGTCCCGTCAACGATTCGTAGAGCAGCACGCCGAGCGCGTAGACATCGACACGATGGTCGAGCGTTTGGCCGTTGGCTTGCTCGGGCGACATGTACTCGGGCGTCCCGAAGATCATCCCGGTGCGTGTGAGGCGACGCATGCCGCCGTCGGCGTCCTCGAGCTCGGTCATCTTCGCGACGCCGAAGTCGACGAGCTTCACGAAATCTGGAAAGCCGCCGCGCTCGACGATGAACACATTCTCCGGCTTGAGATCGCGGTGGATGATCCCCTTCTCGTGTGCAGCCGCGAGCGCGCGACAGCACTGCACGATGATCGCGACCGCGCGCGAGGGCGACAGCCGGATCTCGCGCCTCAAGAGATCGGCGAGATCCTCGCCGCGCAGCAGCTCCATCACGAAGTAGCTCGCGCCCTGGGGCGTCTGACCAAAATCGAGCACGTCGACGATATTTGGGTGGCCGATCCGCGACGCGCTCTTGGCCTCGCGTCTAAAGCGTTCGACAACATCGGCGCGGCGCGAAAAATCCTCGCGCAGCACTTTGATGGCGACCCGCCGCTCGATCAGCTCGTGCTCGGCTTCGTAGACGATGCCCATCCCGCCCT
>JAYUYY010000613.1:0-4607 GCA_043752225.1 Sandaracinaceae bacterium
GGCACCCACGCGGGCCGAGCACGTACCCACTCCTCCGGCCGACGATCAGGTCTCCACCGGCTGAGCGAGCACGCACTCTCAGCTCGAGCTCAGCGCGCAGCTCACGACGTGCAAGAGGCCGACTTCGCCGCGCTCTTGATGTCGGCGGCGAGCTTCCTGATGCGGTCGATCAGCGCCGCGTCCGGCTTGCGCTTGATCAGCGTTTGCGCGGCGCTCTGTGCGTCGCTGCAAGCCTTCAAGCGAAAGAATGCGTCGGCCATGCCGTAGAGCGCGACGTTCACCGCCGTGCTCTTGTCATACGTCGCGATCACTTTGCGCAGCTCGCCGAGCGCGGCGGCCGGCTTGTTCTCGGACAAGTAGCTCGCGCCGATCCAGTACTGCGCGTTGCCGGCTTTCGCATCGGCGGCGTAGCGCACCAGGAACTCGCGAAACAGCGCGCGTGCCTTCTCGTGATCGCCGGCTTGGTAGGCGGCTTGGCCCGCTTTGTAATGAGCTTCGGGGTCGGCCGGGATCTCCGCGGCATCGATCGCGGGCTTCGCGCCGGTCACCTTTGTCGCGAGCCGTCCTTCGAGGTCGACCTTGTAGAGCGCCTGCTCTTGGATCAGCCCTTCGAGCTTGTGGCGGACCTCTTCGAGCGTGCCCTCGAGCCGCGCGAGCTGCTCGCGCATCGCTTCGACTTGGGCGCCCGAGTCCGCGCTGTTGCGCGTCACGACGTTGGTCGCGCGCTCCAGCACTTGCTCGAGCTCGTGCATCTTCGCGTCCATCTCGGAGCGGCTCTGCTGTGAGCTCTGCTCGAGCGTCGCGATACGCTCATCGCGCGCTTGACCCTGCTGGCGCAGCTCGTCGCCGGCAGCGGTCGTCATCAGACAGCCCGACAGCAACGCGCCGCAAGTCAGGCCTGCGGGAAGTGACCAGCGTGATAGCGCCATGCGCCTCTCAGCGCTCGCGAACGTCGACGCGGCGATCGCGCGTCCAGGTGGCTTCGTCGGTGCCGCTCGCGATCTCTTCGCCCATCGAGGACGAGGCGAGCTCAGACTGCATGCCGAGCGACTTCAGGTAAGTCTTGGCGGCCTGTGCGCGGCGATCGCCGAGCGCCATGTTGTACTCCTCGGTGCCGCGCGGATCGGTCAGGCCGGTCAGCTGCAACGACTTGAGGCCGCGCGTTTGCGCGCAAGTCGCGACGGCGCTGAGCTGGTTGCGCGCTGCATCGCTCAGCGTCGCGTCGTCGTAGCCGAAGTACACCGCTTCGAGCTGGCAATCACCGGCGGCTGCGGGCGGAGGCGGGGCCGCGATCTCGGACTGCATGCGCGAGACGCACATGTTGTTCTGGCAGTCCTGGTCGGGGCCGCAGTCGCTGGCCGAGGTGCAGTAACCGGGCGTTGCTTGGCAGGCGCCGGATTGGCAGCTCTGACCGGCGCCGCAGTCCTGATCGGTTCGGCACTGCTGACACAGCTTGTTCACGCAGAACTCGCCCTGATGGCAGTCCGTGTCCGTGTCGCAGTTCGGGTAGTCGACACCGCAACCGGCGACTCCCATCGCGGACGCGACGATCGCGAACGAGACCATCGTGAACGTCAGGCGCAACGATTGGCGCGCTGCAGTAAGGCTGGCTTCGATCGAATCTCGCATTGTCTCGCTCCACTCAAGCGCGCAAGGCGCAGGTCACTTGTCATGGCACAGGTGTGAACAACCGTGCGGGCCGTTGGCTAGACCACATCCGTTGGCTTGTCAACGTAAAGAGCCCCCCGCTACCCTCCGCCCGCCCATGCAGTCCAAGGCCTCAACACCCCACACGTTCCTCGCGTGGGCAGACGTGAAACGAATCCTTTACTTAGCGGTGCCCGCGCAGCTCGCACTGCTCACGCAAACCGCGATTAACATTGTCGACACCTGGTTCATCGGGTTGCTCGACGAGCCCGAGCGCAGCGACGGGCAAGCCATGCTGTCCTTCTCGCTGGTGCTGCTCTGGGCTGTCGGGGGGTTCCTGTCCGCGATCTCGGTCGGCACCCAGGCGCTGGTCGCGCGCAACGAGGGGCGGCAGTCGCCGCGCGAGGGCGGTGCGGTGCTGGTCAATGCGCTGGTCGTCGGAGCGATCAGCGCCGTGGTCGTGACCGCGATCACCTTGCCGCTGGTGCCCAAGGTCTTTGCATACGCATCGAGCGACCCGGACTACATCCGCATCGGATCGTCTTATACGCACTGGCGCTTCATCGGCATCGTCTCGATGGTGATGACCGCCGCGTACAAGGCGTTCTACGACGGCACCGGTCGCACGTACGTGCATCTGCTCGCTGCGATCGGCATGAACATCGTCAACGTGGTGTTGTGTTGGATGTTCATCTTCGGCAACGCGGGTGCGCCGCGCATGGGCGTCGAAGGCGCGGGCATCGCCGCGGCGGCTTCGTCGTGGGTCGGCCTCTTCTTGATGGTGCTGTTCTCGCTGCGCCGTTCGGATCGCGAGACCTACGCGCCCTATCGGCGCGCGGCCTTCTCGCGCGCGCTCATGGCGCGGGTGATCAAGCTCTCGGTGCCGTCGGGCGTCGCGACCATGGTGGTGATGAGCGGCTTCTTGGTGTTCATCCGGATCGTGGGCTTGTTCGACACCGAGCACGCCGAGACCGGCGGCAGCGAGTCGATCTACGGGGCAGCGACGACGATCATCATCAACGTGTTGAGCCTCACGTTTTTCTCGAGCTTGGCCTTCGGCGTCGCGACCGCGACGCTGGTCTCACAGAGCCTGGGTGCCGACGATCCGAGCTCGGCCGAGCGCTATGCGTGGTCGAGCGTGAAGATCGGCGCGGTGCTCTTCGGCCTGCTCGGCCTGCTCGAGATAGCGTTCCCCGGCAAGTGGATCGCGATCTTCAACGACTCGCCCGAGGTGATCGCAGCCGGCTCGCGCTCGATGCAGCTGATGGGCGCGTGCGGCCCGTGCATCGCGGCCGGGATGATCTTGACGCAGGCCTTGTTCGGCGCAGGCAACCCGCGCTTCGTGATGCTGGTCGAGCTGTTCTTGCACTTCTGCGTGCTCTTACCGCTCGCGTATTTGTTCGGCGTGGTGCTGGGCTTTGGGCTGATCGGCTTGTGGTCGGCGGCTGCGGTGTACGTGGTCGCGTTGACCGTGATCATGGCCAACAAGTTCCGCAGCGGCTCCTGGAAGACGATCACGATATGAAGCTCGCAGCGCGGATGAGTCGGATGTCCGAGTCGGCGACGGCCGCGATGTTTCGGCGCGTGACCGAGCTCAAGCGCAGCGGCGTCGACGTGATCTCGCTCGCGGTCGGCGAGCCGGACGCGCAGCCGCCGCTGCACGTGCGCGAAGCGATGAAGCGCGCGATCGACGAAGGCGCGAGCCGCTACACCGAGGTCTCGGGTATGCGCTCGCTGCGCGACGCGGTCTGCGCCGACTCCGCACGCCGGCGCGGCGAACGCCACACGCCCGACGAGGTCGTGGTCAGCGCCGGCGCCAAGCACGCGCTCTTCAACCTCGCGCAAGCGCTGTTCGATCATGGCGACGAGGTCGTGATCCCCGTGCCCGCCTGGGGCAGCTACGCGGAGCAAGTCCGCTTGTGCGGCGCGACGCCGGTGTTCGTGCCGTGCGCGGAGAGCGATGGATTCTTGGTCCGCCCCGAAGCGCTCAAGGCAGCGCTCAGCCCGCGCACCAAAGCGATTATCTTGTGCACGCCGAGCAACCCGACCGGCGCCGCGTACGGCGAGCCGGCGCTGCGCGCGATCGCGGACGTGCTGCGCACGACGAGCGCGTTTGCGATCGTCGACGAGATCTACAGCGAGCTGGTCTACGACGGCCGCACGCAGAGCTCGCTCTTGAGCGTCGCGCCCGACTTGCGCGATCAAATCGTGATCGTCGATGGCGTGAGCAAGCGCTTCGCGATGACCGGCTACCGCGTAGGTTGGGCGTTGATGCCGCGTCCGCTCGCGCAAGCGTGTGAAGCCGTGCAGAGCCAGGCCACGACCAGCATCTCGGCTCCGGCACAGCTCGCCGCGCAAGCCGCGCTGCTCGGGGGCGACGCCGAGGTGCTCGCGATGCGCGATGAGCTGGCAGCGCGCCGCGACTTCGTGGTGCAGGCGCTCAACCGCATCCCGGGCCTGCGCGTCGCGTCGCCCGCGGGCGCGTTTTATGTGTTCGTCAGCGTCGCAGGGTTGCTGCAAGGCACCGGCCTCACGAGCGACCTCGACGTCGCGGAGCACTGGCTCGAGCACGCGCGAGTGGCGTGCGTGCCCGGCTCGGCTTTCCATGCGCCCGGTTACGTGCGGCTCTCGTACGCGACCTCGATGGCGCAGCTGCAAGCCGCGATGACGCGGATCGCGGTCGCGCTGCTCAAGTCGTAGACACTGCGGCGCTCGTGTCCGCGGGGCTCGCTGTCACGGTGGCGCTCGAGCCTGCTGCCGCCGCGGGCGGGTTCGACGCGCGCGTCGAAAGGCTCAGCGCGATCACCGCGCGCGCCAGCAACGTGAGCCCGAGCGTGAGCGTGAGCAGCCGGCCCGGAGCGGGCGGCGCGTAGCCGGAAGCGAGCAGTAGCAAGAGACCGCACGCGCCTTGGCGGCGATCGGTGTCGTTCGCGGCCAGCCCTGCGAGCGCGCTCGTCAGC
>JAYUYY010000614.1:0-4594 GCA_043752225.1 Sandaracinaceae bacterium
GTCGCGCTCTGCACGGCGAGCTCGCTCGCGACATCAAGCAGCGGCGCGAGCGCGAACCAACGCTGTGCAAGACCCGCATGCGGCAACGTCAGCTGAGGCGTCGCGCACGGCTCGTCTCCCCAGAGCAGATCGAGATCGATCACGCGTGGCCCCCAGCGCTCCGTGCGCACGCGACCGAGCTGCGTCTCGACCTCGAGCAGCACTTGCAACATCGCTTCCGGCGCAAGAGCGCTCTGTGCTGCGACCGCTGCGTTCAAGTAGAGCGGCTGCGGTGGCCCGAGCGGCTCGCTCTCATACACGAGTGAGCGCGCGATCACTTTGCAGCCCGCGCTCGCGTCGAGCAGCGCGAGCGCCGCCTCGAACGTCGCGAGCCGTGATCCCAGATTGCTGCCGAGCCCAACGATATACATAGGAGGTTTCAAACGAGCCGAGCGCGCCCTGGGCGGGAGGTCCGCGATTCTCGAAGTAGGGGACTTACCCCGACCGGAGGGAGAACGCCGTACGTTCTGCCTATAATTGAAGTATGTATGCTCCCGATGTCGACGCTTCCGTTGTTTGGTGATCGATCGGGCGATGGGAAAGGCGAGCCGCGCGTGTTGCGTGTTTCGCAGCTCAATCGCTTCGTGCGCGTCACGCTCGAGGATCGCTGGCCGGACGTATGGGTTGAGGGCGAGCTGCGCGATGTCACGCTGGCGGCCTCGGGACACGTGTATTTCACGCTGTGCGATGAGGACGAGCCGGCACAGGTCCGCGGTGTGATGTTTCGCACCGACGCGCGGCGCAGCAAGGCCAAGCTCGAGACCGGTGCACGCGTGAAGATGCGCGGCGGCGTCTCGCTGTTCGAGCCGCGCGGCGGCTATCAATTCATCGTGCGCGTTGCGCTGCCCTCGGGCGCGGGCGAGCGCGAGCTGCTGCTCGAGGCATTGCGCAAGAAGCTCGAAGCCGAAGGCTTGATGGCGCTCGAGCGCAAGCGGCCGCTGCCGCTCTTGCCGCGCTGCCTCGGTCTGGTGACCAGCATGGAGGGCGCAGCACTGCACGACGTCATTCGCGTCGCTCAAGCGCGCTGTCCGGTGCGGATGGTGATCTCGCCGTGCGTCGTGCAGGGGTTCGATGCGCCGTTGTCGATCGTGCGCGCGCTCGAGCGCATTCAGAAGGTGCCGGAGCTCGATGTCGTGATCCTCGGTCGCGGAGGTGGCTCAGCTGAAGATCTGATCGCGTTCAGCGATGAGCGGGTCGCGCGCGCGATAGTCGCCTGCCGCGTGCCGGTCGTCAGTGCGGTCGGCCACGAGGTCGACGTGAGCATCGCGGATCTGGTCGCGGACGTACGCGCGGCGACGCCGAGCAACGCGGCCGAGCTGTGCGTACCGGAGCGCAGCACGCTCGTCGCACAGCTCGCGTCCGAGCAACGACAGCTCCAGCGCGGCTTCGAGGTCCGCTTGTCGCGCGGCCGGCTGCGCCTCGAGCGGCTGCAGCAGCGCGTACGCGATCCGCGCTCGGCGTTGTCGGCGCTCGAGCGCCGGTTGGCCAGCGCGCGCAGCTCGCTCTCGAGCAAGACCCACGCGCGCATGAGCGCCGCGCGCGAGCGCCTCGCCGAGCTGGCCGAACGGCTGTCGCGGCGCGATCCGCGGCTCGCACAAAGCAAGCGCCGCTCACGGCTGCTCTCGCTCGACGCGCGCTTGCAAGCGCACGGTCGGGCGCTCGGCACGCAGCGCGCCGCTCGACTCTCGACGCTCGCGGCCCGGCTGAACGCGCTGTCTCCGCTGGCGGTGCTCGGTCGCGGCTACGCGATCGCGTTGCACGAGCGCACCGGCAAAGCGCTGCTCTCGGCCGCGGACTGCGCGCCGGGCGATCGGCTGCGCGTCCGCCTGCATGACGGTGATCTGCACGCCGTGGTCGAGTCGCAAAGCGGCGCGAGCATGGCGGCGCGCGACGCGGAGCCCTCATGAGCAAGCCTCTGCTATACGGCGTGCTCGGCTGGCCGGTCGCACACTCGCGCTCGCCCGCGATGCACAACGCGGCCTTCCGCGCGCTCGAGCTCGACGCGCTCTACGTGCCGATCGCGGTGCCGCCGGAACGGCTGCCCGCGATGATCGAAAGCTTGCGCGCGTTCGGCGTTGCGGGCGTGAACGTGACGTTGCCGCACAAGACCGCCGTGATGCCGCTACTCGATGATCTCACTGCGGCCGCGCGCGCGGTCAGCGCCGTCAACACGATCCTCGTGCGCGACGGCAAGCTGATCGGCGACAACACCGATGCCGAAGGGCTCACGCGCTCGCTGCGCGCGTCGGCCGTGCAGCTGGCGGGCGCAAACGCGGTCGTGCTCGGTGCGGGCGGCGCCGCGCGCGCGGCGGTCTACGGGCTCGCGATCGCAGGCGCTTCGCGGATCGCGATCGCGGCGCGCGCATTTCCAGAAGCCGAGCGCTTGGTACGCGAGCTCGCGCCGATGTGCAGCGCGGCGTTGCGCGCGCTCCCACTCGACGCCGAGCTCGCTACCGAGCTCGCGCGTTGCACGCTGCTGATCCAGAGCACGAGCGCGACCTTGGGCAGCGACTCCAGCTCACCGGAGATCGCGCGCAGCTTCGCCGCCAGCTTGCCGCTCGCTGCGTTGCCTGCGCACGCAGCCGTCTGCGATCTCGTCAACAAGCCGCTCCAGACCACCGTGCTCGCAGCAGCGCGTGCGCGCGGTCTGCACACGGTCGATGGCCTGGGCATGCTGCTGCATCAAGGCGCCCTCGCCTTCGAGCGCTGGACCGGCAAGCCCGCACCGATCAGCGTGATGCGCGAAGCGCTGACTTAACTGGGCTTAGTCCGCTTCGAGAAAGCCGCGTTGGGCTAGAGCGTGCAGTTCATCCAGCATCCGGTGATGCCCATGACCGCGAGGCACGACAAGCCGTAGGGCTCGCATTCCGTGCCGCCAACCGTGCACGCGGGCGGAAGCGCTCCGCCCTCCAAAGCGCAAAACGCGCCCACACCGAACGGGTTCATGCACGCCGTGCCCATCGGGCACCCAGCGGCCGTGGCCTCGCCACACGCCTTCAAGCACTGCAGACCCGCCGGGCCGGCGATGCAGTTGCTGCCCGGGATCGCGGTGCACTCGGTACCGCCCATGGTGCAGGCCAGCGGCATCGAGGTCATCGCGTCCACGCAGATGTATTGGCCGGTGGGGTTGCGGCAGTCGTAACCCGGCGCGCAGTCGGCGTGGCCCGGCAACGGTGCCACCATCGCGTCGGCCATCGGCACGCCGCTGTCCAGCATCGGAGCGACCATGCCTGCGACCGGCACACCGGCCACCCCGCCCGTGCCCATTCCGCCGACGCCACCGGTCATCGCCATCACGCCGGCAAGGCCGCCTGCGCCGCCCGTCGTCGCCAGCATTCCCGCGGCGCCCGCAGCCATGCCGGCGGTCGCACCCGCGATCGGTTGACCGGCCGTTCCGCCCGTACCCGCCGCGTTTTCCTCGGCGGGACAGCCGATTGCCAACACCAACGCAAACCACACCACCGCTGCGCGTACGACTGAGCTCATTGCACCACCACCTCGATTTAGAAGCCCACAGCGCAGGCACACCCGGCCCGCGCGCGCCATCGGTAGCCTGTTGCGCGGCGACGCGCGCTACGCATCTGCGCCAGTTACATGGCTCTTGACGCCAGTCTTACCTGGCTCGAACGGCTCACCCTATTCGGGGCGGATTGTCGGGCAACCGAGCGCGACGCTGATGTCGCCGCCGCCGACCTTGAGCTCGTTGCAGGTCTGGTCGCAGGCGATCAGCTGCGTGGGCGCATCGATATTGTCGTAGTGCCAACCCGTCGCGACGCCCGCGCATGCAGCTGCGTCGTTGACGAACGGGATCGAGGTCGTCGTGCCGCCGCGCGTCCAGTTGAGGTTCACGAGGTTCTTGTCGAACGAGCCGGTGCTGGTCGGGACGCGGTACTCGCAGGGCAATGCCTGCCCGCGGATCTGGTTGATCGCATCCACGACCGCTTGCACCTGCGTCGCGTCGCTGACCACGAACGCGCTGTTCGTGCCGCCGGCCGCCGCCATTTGGTTGAGACCAGCGACGTTGCCCAAGCCGAGCACGTAGGTCGGGATCGAAGGCGTTCCGGAAAGGCCTTCGGCTGCCGCGACTGAGGTCGACTCGACGGTCGCGTTGCAGCTCGCCGGCTCGCCGTCGGTGACGAGCAACACGATTTGCTTGCGGTCCGGATTGTCGATCGCGCGCTGATGCGCAAACGCGATCGCGCCGCGCAACGCGGGCTCGGTTGCGGTGCCCGGTCCAGGCAAACGCGCCGCGAGCGCCATCTGCAGCATCGCCGCATTGCCCGGCAGCTCAGCCACCGCGACGACTGGCGTTCGGTACGCCGCGATGTCGCAACCGCCGGAGAAGAACGCGATGCCCGCGCTGATCCCGGCGGTGTCGGGGCTCGCGAAGAACTGGTTGAGCGCCATGCTGGTCGGGCCCCAGATATCGACTGGGAAAATCATCGAGGCCGACTCGTCCATGATCACGTAGATGTCGAGCGGTCGCGTTTCGGCCGCGTAGGTGTCGCCGCCGCAAGCGCCGGTCGTGCCCGCGCTGGCTCCCGCCGAGGTACCG
>JAYUYY010000615.1:0-4592 GCA_043752225.1 Sandaracinaceae bacterium
GCCTGCTTGCCGTCACCGCGGCGCAGCCAGTCGAGGACCTCGGAGACGCCTTCGACCAGGCGGGCGTTCGAGCGCTCGCTCAAGGTCGGGTCGAACGTGGGCCGCCTCAAGGTGGGCAGCGGCTCGGGCGCGCTTCCGGCGAGCACGCCGTGCGCGCCGCGCGCCATGCGTAAAGCGAGCGCGCCCGCGGCCGCGCGGGTGGATCCCGGATCGCCTGCGCTCGCTCGCTCGCCGGCGGTCAGCACGTTGCCGGCTTCGCGTTTGCGGCCGTGCCCAAGCAGCGACCAGGCCAGCGCCGCGTGATGCCCCGCCGGATCGTCTTCGGTGCCGCGCAGCAACGCGGCCAGATGTCCGTACGGCCAACTCTTGCCGTAGACCGTGCCGAGGTAGCCCTTGTAGCGCTCGAAGCCGATCAGATCGCGTGGCGCCGCCAGCTCGATGCGCGCGTTGTCGTCGGTGTTGAGCGGCGCGATTTGGCGGCGGCAGCTGGCCGCCGGGCAGGGCAGGTCGCCGGCCGCTTCGGGCTTGGCGATCCAAGCGCCGCGCTCGAGGCGCTCTTCGAGCTGCGCGTAGCGCATCACCTCGGCGCGATTCGAGAACAGCACGCGACCGAGGACATCGTAGGGCGAGCGCACTCGCGCCCGTTGCAGCTCGGCACGCACGCGCGGGTCCTGCATGCCGCGCGCGAGCTTGCCGATATCGAGCTCGAGCGGCGCATCGGAGCCGAGCAGCACGGTGTCGCTCGACAAGTCATCGGCCGAGAACGCGACTACGTAGCGAAAGTGCTCGGCGAATGTCCGGTAGATGATCTTCACGTTGTCGGGGCTCAGCTCGTAGAGCTGCACCCACTGTCCATACACGCCGCCTTCGTTGAGCCGCCGCTTGGCGATTCGGAAGTGATCGGCCGTGAACAGATCGGCGACGCCGGTGAGCCACGGGTTCGAAGGCTCGCTGATGATCACGTCGTAGCGCGTCTCGGTGCTGGCGAGGTAGTTGCGCCCGTCGTCGTTCAGGATGCTCAAGCGCGGCGTTTGCACGTACGGAAACGCCGCGAGCTTGTAGTCGAGGTGATTGACGGGCGCGTAGAAGCGCGACGCATCGACGACCGAGCGCTCGAGCTCCATCACGTCAACTCGCCGCACCGGAAACTGGAGCGCCGCGCCCACCGTCACGCCCGAGCCGACGCCGATGATCGCGACATCGAGCTGCGAAGCGTCCTTGCGGTGAAAGAGCAACGGAAACGCGGCGACGTTGATCTGCGTCGCCATGTCATCGCCGTTGCTGGCCTCTACTTTTCCGTTGTTCTTGAGCGAGTAGTGCCGCCCCCAGCGCTCGACCGAGACCGTGGTCACGAGGCCGTCGCGGTAATAAACGATGTCCGGCTCGCCCCAGGCTTCCTCGTCGAGTGCGCTCTTGGCGAGCGCGATGCGGAACACGCCGAGCGTCATGCGCGTGAGATCCCACGCGAACACCCGCTGCACGCTCGGCACCCAGAGGGCGAGCGCGATCAAAATCACGACTGCGAGCGCGCACACGCGCAGCAGCATTTGGCCGGCGTGTCGCGCCAGCACCGCCGCCAGCAGCGCGCAGAGCACGATGCCCAGATAGAGCGTCGCCTGCATGCCGATCAGCGGCATCAGCACGAAGCCCGGCAGCCACGCGCCCACGATCGAGCCGATCGTGTTGCGCGTGTACACGCTGCCGACCTCGCGACCGATCGATTCGCCGCCGCCGCTGACCGCGCGCATCACGAGCGGAAACATCGCGCCCATACCTAGCGCCGAAGGCAGCACGCACAGGGAGACCATCGCGAACATCACGACCAGCACGCGGTCCACGTGGTCAGCGAGCTTGTCGTAGAGCGGCGTCACGAGCGCGGCGAAGGTCAGCGAGATCTTGTCGGCCCACAGCACGCTCACCAGCGTCGAGCTGGCGATGAAGAGCTGCACGAACGCGAGCTGGGCCATCACACGGCCCGCGAAGTGATAGAGGCCGAGCGCAAGCGCGCAGAGCAGCGTCGCAAGCGTCAGCGCGAGCCACGCGACGCGCTCGCCGTGCGCCACGCCGAGCGCAACCGCGAGCACGAGCACTCCGAGCACGACCGCCACTCCGACATTTCGAGCCTTGCGCGTGCGCTCGAGCAACGCCGACGCCAGCGCGCTGCCACCCGCGATGCCGAGCAAGAACGTCATCAGGATCAGCGCGAACGAATACGCCGAAGCGCCAATCGTGCTGACTAGCGCGCGCGACCACACCACCTCGTAGAGCAGCGCGCAAAAGCCCGACACTGCGAACGCGATGCCCGCTAGGCGCCGGCTGGTCTCGGGCAAGCGCTGCGCGACCTGCACCGCGGGCGGCCCGTCCGGGTCGGCGCTTCCTGGGCTATCGCCGGTGAGTACTGGCGCGGACGGTCGCCAACCGAGCACGAGCGCGAACACGAACAGCGCGAGGTTGCAGCCCAGTGCGACGCGATTGGTCGCGTGCGCGCCGAAGCTCGGCAAGAGCACGAAGCCCGCGAGCAGCACACCGAGCACCGCGCCCGCCGTGTTCACCGCGTACAGCGTGCCCACGCGCGCGCTGACCCGCGCCTCGCTCTCGCTCTTGTGCACGAAGTGGCGTGCGAGCAGCGGCAAGGTCGCGCCCATCAGTGTGGTCGGCACGAGCAACACCGGCGCGATCGCAAAAAACCTCGCGACCATGAACGCAAACGACTCGGCCCCGAGCTGCGCGCGCAGCAAGCGGTTGAGCCCGGCGAGCACACCTTCGGGATCGAGCAGCACCGGCACGCACGCGCCGAACACCGCGACCCCGAGCTCGGCCAGCGCGTAGACGAGCAGCGGGCGCTTCAGCCGGTCCGCGAACCGACCGGCGACGTACGCGCCAAGCGCCAAGCCGCCCATGAACACGCTCACCACCGAAGAGATCGCGACGCTGGAGGAGCCGAACACGTGGTGCAGCAAGCGGCTCCAGATCATCTGGAACACGAGGCTCGACGCACCCGACACGAAGAACGCGAGGAACGGCCACAGCGCGGCGCCGAGGTTCAGCGGGCGCAACGTCGCGCGCCACGTCAGCAAAGCACTCATGCGTCGTTCGCGAGCTCTTTGCGCAAGAGATCGAGCGCGCGCGTGTGCAAGCGGCTCGCCCAGCTCTTCGAGAGGCCGAGCTCGCGCGCGATCTCATCGAACGGCCGATCGTGAATGTAGTGCCCCTCGAGCAGAATGCGCTCTTTGTCGGGCAGCTTGGCGAGCGCTTGCTTGGTCAGCGCGCTGCGCTGGTTGCTGATCGCTTCGTCTTCGGGGGTCTTCGGCCGAGCGATGCCCGACGCGTCGGCGACATCCGCCGCGCATTGCGCCGTGGTGTACGCCGCTGCGACCCGGCCGAGCACTCCGTCGATCGCGCGCAGCTTGCCTTCGAGCGTGGGCACCGCGCCTTGAGCGCTGCTCGCCGCATTCGCTTCGCCGAGCGCTTCGCTCTCGAGATCGATCGCGACCGCCGCTTTCATGCGCGCGTGCGCGCGTTGCGGCATGTACGCCATGCGACGCACGCCATCGATGATCGAGCCGCGCACGCGATAGTACGCAAACGCCTTGAACGGCACGTTGCGCGCAGCATCGAAGCGCTCACGCGCTTGCAACAGACCTTCGAACCCGAACGCGATCAGGTCATCGGAGTCGCAATCGATCCCGAGCTGATTCTTGGTTTGAATCGCAACACCGCGGACGAACGCCGTGTACTCGCGAACGAAGTTTTCATTATCCCCCGGCATAGTTGCGGCGCGATGATACGCAGGATTGCCGCGAAAATGGTCACGAGGAACACAGCACACGCGAGCGCAATTCGGATTGACCATTCGGCTTGGCGGCGCCAATTCCCAATCGCGCAATCGCCGTGTATATCGCCGCGGTGTCCGGAACCGGGGGTCCACCGAGCAGTGAACAGCCGTTTCGCGCCTTGCTCGCCGCGGCTGTCTCGCGGCCCGACGCGGCGTATGGCTTGGCGTGCGCGTACGCCGAGCTGCCGCCGGACGATCGGCGTCAGCTAATCACCGCGCTGATCACGGACGCGGCCGCCGAGCAGCTCGACATCGGCGCGGTGCTCGCGCGGGTCTGCGCGGTGGAGAGCGATCCCGAGCTGCTCGGGCTGCTCGTTTCGCATTTGCGCATGGCGGGCGTGCCGCTCGTCTTCGACGCGAGCTCGCGCGCTACGGGCGAGCCTTCGCGCAATCCCGCATGCCGGATTCTGCTCGCAGGGGACGCGACCAGCGGCGCAGCCGTGCTGGTGCGCCCGACCGCTGCGGCCGACACGGATCAGCCGGCGCTACACGATGTGCTCGGCCTGCGCTGGCATGCAGCGAGCGGCACGATGCACGCCGTGCGCGAACGCGTCGCGGATGCGGAGCTCGCGGCCTTCGCCTCGCGCCTTCAACCGGAAGCGACGCTCGAGGCGAGCCCGCTCGACTTCGCCGCCGAGATCGTCGCGCACGCGGTCTGGCAACACCGCCGTGCGCACGGCGAGCTGCCCGAAGGCCTGGCCGATTTCGCCGACGTGATCGGCCCGCAGGCGCGCTGAGCCGAGCCGCGCTGAGCAGG